>DATGXM010000030.1:0-8704 GCA_035298985.1 Azonexus sp.
TCCTCGTCGAGTTCGGCGTGGACCAGTGAAGACAGCGCCAAGGCGACGGCGGCGGCGATGGCGCGACGCGGGAAATGGCCAGGGTGGGTGTGCTTGAAGTGGGTCATGGTCATGTGCTCCGGTTAGCGGCGGAAGGTCCGCTCGCTGCCCACGTTGGCAGGATTGTTCGTGCCATGGATATTGGTATGGCAGTTGAGACAGGAACGGGCATTGGTGATCCCGCGCGTGCCGGAGCTGTTACTGAGGCCGGAGTTGAAGCCGGGGACACCACCCTGGTGGCTGGACGGTTCGTGGCACTGCTGGCACAGGAAGGGCGGGCGGTACTTCAGCAGGTTGTCGACGCTGGTCCCGTGCGGGTTGTGGCAGATCGTGCAGTCCTCGGCCGGCTCGTGCTTACGCACGAAGGGGCCGCGTTTTTCCATGTGGCAGGTGAAACAGGTATCGGCGACGGTGTCGCGCTGCATCAGTTTCGGGCCGGCCGAGCCGTGCGAAGCATGGCAGTCCGAACACACCACCTTGCCTTCAAGAATGGGGTGGTGCGACGGCTTGTTGGCCAGCACGCGCTGCTCCTTGTGGCAGGTGAAGCAGACTTCCGGCTGGGTGCGCTTGTCCCGCACCTTGTCATGGGCGGTATGCAACTGATGGCACGAGGTGCACGCCACATCGCGCGCCGAGTGGGCGCTGCTCGGCCAGTGAATGAACTTGCCGCCCTTGTGGCAGCTCTCGCAGACCTCGTTGTGGCCGCTGATATTGTTCTGGGTCTGCTTGCCGAACGGGAAGGTCGGACGCGGGCGTTCCTTCTTGCCTTCCGGCTTGTTGGTGTGCGTCTCGCTTTCGCCGTGGCAGCCGACGCAACTCGGCAGGCGGCCGTCGGCGCGGGTGCCGTGGCGGGTTTTGCCAATGCTGAGAACGGGGTTGCTTTCGTTCTCATCGTGGCACTTTGTGCACTTTGCGTCCTGGTCGAAAATCAGGCCGTTTTTAACTTGTGCTTTGCTTTCAGTTGCATGGCCGATGTTTGTGAATGCATAGAATGCCAGTGCAATAATCCATACGGAATGGAATATGACGGAGCTTATAGATTGGCTTCCCGATATTGGGAATTCGGCTTGAGTTGCCTGCTTTGTTTTATTGCTCATGTTTCCCCCGAGACATGACATTTATCGGCTGAGAATCCACTGGACGACGTTTTTGACGTCGGCCGGATCCTTGGTTTTCAGTTGTTCATGGTCTTCTTCCTTGCCGTCGATTTTGACCTTGGGCGCGGTGGTTACATGCGTCGTGAGTTTCTGTTCGGCATCGGCCTTGCCCTTCCATTTCCCCGCGATTTCCTTGTAGGGCGGGCCATCCTTCTTTTTGTCGATGGCATGGCACTTGAAGCACCCGCTCTTGCGCGCAAGGCTTTCGGCCGCGGCTTCGTCGACGGCATGGGTGCTGGATGCCATGCCGAGCAGGCTCAGGCTGGCAATGGTGAGTAGGGTGCGCATGTGTCGGCTCCGTTGGGTATTGGTCATTGGATAGTTGCGCCAGCTTCAGCACATTGCATGCCAGCAGGGTTTTATATCCATTTGATTAACATGGTTTTTGTCGTCTCGGCTTGAGATTTGCTTATCACGCTGCATGAGTGCCCCGCCTGATTCGCGTATCCTTCCACCAGCCTTCGCTAGCGTCCGCGCTGAGGGGGAGGCATCGCCTGCCGTGCGGCGCCGCCTCTACCTGAAGGTCCTGCTGGTGCCGGCCATCTGCTTGGTGCTGGGAGCGGTGGGGATTTATTGGGCCGATCGGCTGGAGGTGGTCCAGCGCAAGCAGGATGCGCACGCCGCGGCTTCCGTGCATGGGCACCTGCTCGAGCAGCAGCTGACCCGCTCCCTGTCTGCCACCTATGCCCTGGCCGCCGTGCTGCGCCAGGGCAACGGGCAGGTCGAGGATTTCGACGCACTGGCCAGCCAGATGCTGGACATGTACGGTGGATTGAGTTCCCTGCAGCTGGCGCCCAATGGCGTGATCCGCCACGTCGTTCCGCGGCGGGGCAATGAAGCGGCGATCGGGCACAACCTGCTCGACGATCCGGAGCGCAATAAGGAGGCCTTTCTTGCCCTGAAATCGCGGGCGCTGACACTGGCCGGACCGTTCGAACTGCGCCAGGGCGGGCAGGCGGTGGTCGGTCGCCTGCCGGTGTTCCTCGATATCGGAAAGCGGGACGAGCATTTCTGGGGCTTCACCACGGCGCTGATCCGCATTCCCGACCTGCTGCGCGCCAGCGCCCTGACCGGCGAGCGGGCGCAGGGGCTTGATTTCGTGTTGACCCGGCCGCACCCGGGTAGCGGCGAAGTGCAAACCATCTGGCAATCGACGGCGGAGCCCATGGTCGATCCGGTCAGCATTCCGGTGCGTGTTCCAAATGGCGAATGGACCTTGAGCGTCGTACGCACGGCTGGTTGGCATACGCCGACATTAACGCTGGTCGGGATGGGGCTGGCCGTCCTGGCCATCAGCGCCTTGTCGGCGTTTCTAGCGTTTCACCTTTTGCATCAGCCGCTGCTGTTGTCGCAGCAAGTCGCAGTGCGCACGGCAGAGCTCAACCAGGCGAACGAAAGCCTGCAAACGGAAATCTTCCAGCATTGGCAGGCAGAACTGGCCCTGCGCGAGAGCGAACGTCAGCTCGAGCAGCGCGTGCAGGAGCGGACGCAGGAACTGGAGCTGGCCAACGCCGCATTGCAGGCCGAACAGGCCGAGCAGAAACGCCTGATCGACAAATTGGCCGATACCCGCAGCCAGCTGGTGCAATCGGAAATGATGGCCGCTGTCGGCCAGCTGGCGGCCGGGGTGGCGCACGAGATCAACAACCCGCTGGGTTACATCGTGTCCAATATCGCAGTCATGCAGCGCTATGTCGAGACCCTGCTTGCGGCACTGGCTCGCCAGGGCGACCTGCTGGCCCCCTGGCTGGCGGATAATCCGGAACTGTCCGAACAGCTGAAACTGGTCGAAGACGACATCGACCTGCCTTTCATCCGCGAAGATTTTCCCCCCCTGGTCCGGGATTCCCTGGACGGCCTGGCGCGGGTGAGGCAGATCGTTCAGGAATTGCGGGAGTTCTCATGCGTTGACCGCAAGGACCGGCAGGCCGTCGATCTGAACCGTTGCCTGCAAAGTACGCTGGCCATCATGGCCAACGATTTCGGCGAGCGGATATCGATCTCCTGTGATTTTGGCGATCTGCCCGCGGTGACGTGCAATGCCCCGCAGTTGAACCAGGTGTTCCGGAATCTGCTGCTCAATGCTGTCCAGGCTATCGAGGGGAAGGGGGAAATCAGCCTGGCGACGCACCTGTCGGGTGATGCGGTGGAAATCGATATTGCCGACAGCGGCCACGGCATCGCTCCGGAGAATCTGGATCGGGTATTCGAACCTTTCTTTTCCACCCGGACTGTCGGGCAGGGCATGGGACTCGGCCTGGCTGTGGCTTATCACCTGCTCAAGCGCCACGGCGGCAGCATCTCGGTGAGCAGTGAACTCGAGAAAGGCTCGCGCTTCACGCTGCTCCTGCCCATTGCCGGCGAGGCAGGGGAAATACCCGTTTAAACCCGTTTGAAGTAACCGCCTGAGGCGGTGCCGCGTTTGCCGGGCTGCCCCATGGGCAAACCCGGCAACGGGAATCATTGGTGCTGCGAAGGAGCGTGATGCGGACAGATTTCGCAGAGCCGGCCGGCCTGTTCGCCGCGGGCGACGCGCTGGCGCACCATCCGGTATGCCTGTCCCTGCCAGGCGTCGGTGAAATTGGTATGGGTCAGATCGGCGGTAAACGAGTAGCCGGAATGGTCCATGGCGCATGCCACCAGGTGGCCGTTGGTGCGCACATGGGCTTCGATGAACGGTGACAGGCAGTGGCAATCGCCGCGTGCGGCGACATCATGCGGCCTGATGCCGGGCGGCAGCAGGACTTCGTCGTAGGCCACCAGCCCGGGCAGGCGGTCGAGCCCCTGGAAATAGGGAGCCATGGCATGTGTGGCGCGATGTGCCGTGCTGGCCACTGAAATCTCGCAGCGCCGGCCGGTAGCGGCCTGCAACTCGTCGCGGAAGGCGACCAGGCGGCCGATTTCGCGGCGGAAATAATCGGGGTCCGTCGCGCTGAGCTGCTGGGCCTGCGCCCGCCATTTGCCGCTGGCCTGGTTAAGGTAGATCACCAGATGGCCGATGCCCTCCTGCATGCATTGGCGAAGCAGGTTCTCCGGTGCCCCGAGCAGGTCGACCTGAAGGACCAGCTTGTTGAATCGGCATTGCGTGCGGGCAAAGCGGATGCCGCTCGGCAGCCAGTCGCATTGGGCGCTGTTGCCCAGGCTGGAGAGCACCAGTTGGCCGATGTGGATAGTGCTCAATTCCTTGGCCAGGCAGCGGAACAGGCCGCTGTCCATGGCGCCGCCGGCTTCGAAGCCGCCACGGGCCGAGCGCAGGGCGGTGGGCGTCGTGATGTCGAGGCGCACGGCCTGCGGGAGCGGCGGCTGCTCGATGATGAAGGGGGTCAGTTTGACCGAGGTGGCTTTGAGCGAGCTACGGCGGTGCCGATGTTCGGCCTTGGGCTGGTGCTGTTTCAGCGAAAAGATTTCGTTGATCGTCGCCCGCGGCTGGTGGGCAGCGGCATTGGTGCTGGTCCCGGAGACATGGTGGGCCCACACGTCATCGGCGCTATTGCTGTGGCCGAGTGCCATGTGGTCGCCCTTGGCGATCAGTTCGATCGCTTCGCCCAGGCTGACGCCGAGGAGCGGCGCCGCTTCCTGGGCGCGCAGGACGAGGTTGATCCGCGACAGGAAGATCAGTTCCCGGGCCACGCCAAACGGAAAACCGGCGCGGTTGCCATCGCGGGAGTCCATCAGCAGGCAGGCGATGAAGGTGTTCAGATTGCGGCTGTTCCACAGTGTCTGAATCTTGTGCAGCAGGTGCGGCATGCTTTCCAGGGCGGCGGTCGCATCGAGGGGAGCGTCGTTTTTCACTTTGCGCGGCGGCGGGGCGGCGTTGGCAAAGGACGGATCGATGGTCGGCAGCGGAACATGGAAGCCCTGGCCGCTCGGCGTAGTATTCGCCGACGGTGCGTCCGGGAGGGAGACGGGAGTGGATCGCTCGGACAAGGCATCCTCGAATCTGAGCACATTGGATTTCACGAAGTACTCCTTCACGCAGTGCCGCCAGGATTTCCGAACCCAGAGATGGTGTCGGTCGCGGTACTGCAAAGCATGGGACGGCTGACTTGCTTTTCGTGTCGGCTGGCGGCTTGGGCTGGCCAGTCGGCAAAATTCCTGAAACTGGTAAAAACGTCTCCTGATTCCCGATTCCGGTAGAGCGAGGCGTTCCTCGCCCACCGGAATGCGGCCCGCCTTACTTCTTGACCCAGGCGACGCAATAGCCCTTCGGGGAAATCTCCGTATCGCCCGGGAAAATCTTGCAGGAGTTCGGCGCAACGAACTGGACGCAGCCGGAGCATTCCTTGTCGCCTTCCGGCGAGTCCTTGTACTTCATGCTGGAGCGCATGCCGTCGTTTTTGGCGGCGAGGGCGACGACCGGGATCATGGCGAGAGAAAGACCACCGTACTTGAGCAGATTGCGGCGAGACGGATTCATGGTGTTTGAACTCCTTGGCTACCCCTGGCGGGGACAAAAATTAAATCGGTGCTTGTTGAGCGCACCGCCGGCAGGCCGCGTCCGGGGAATCGACTACGCTTCGGACACAGCCACTGCTTCCTTTTTAGCAAGCAGCGGGCCAGCTGCCGCAAGGAACTGGCACCTTGCTTGCCTAGGCATGGCAAAGAGTTGCATCATGGTCAAACCATGCCCATCCCTGCAAAGCGCAGTGCCGATCGAATGAAAAGAACGAAAATCTGGGTTCGTCTGGTGATCTCCATCCTGATCGCCGTCCTCGCATCGGGCGCCGGCCTGATCCACTGGGCAACGCTGGAACAGAAAAACCTCGCCATCGAGCAGTCCAAGGACTTTGCGATGAGCGTGCATCAGATGACGCTGGCCGGGCTGACCGGCATGATGATTACCGGTACGGTCGGCTTGCGGACCATCTTCCTCGACCAGATCAAGGAAACCAACCATATCGAGGCGCTCAAGGTGATGCGCGGCGACGGGGTCATCAAGCAGTACGGGCTGGGCTTCGACGGGGAGACGGCAAGTGACGCGCTGGAAACGCGCGTGCTGGTCACCGGCGACGCCTATTTCAACGTGATCCGCAACAAGGACGGCGAGGAACGCCTCAAGGCCATAATCCCGGTCAAGGCCGCCGAGAACTATCTGGGCAAGAACTGCCTGTTCTGTCATGAGGTGCCGGCCGGTACGGTGCTCGGCGCAGTCAGCATGGAGGTTTCGCTGTCGCGGGCCGATGAAACGGCCCGCAGCTTCGGACGGCGCGCCTTGCTGGTCGGGGCGCTGGTCTGCCTGCCGCTGGCCGCCTTCATCTGGCTGTTCATCTCGCGGCTGGTAACCCGGCCGCTCAAGGAAATGACCGACGGCCTGAACCGCGTTGCCGACGAGGATATCGAACAGGCCAGGCCGCTGCCGGTGCTGCGTGCCGACGAAGTGGGCGATGCCACCCGGGCTTTCAACCGGGTCATGGACAAGTCCGGCGAACTGCTCCGGCAACAGCGCATGGCACGTATCGTTTTCGAGAATTCCCTGGAAGGCATCACGGTCACCGATGCGCAGTCGCGCATCCAGCTGGTCAACAAGGCCTTTGCCGATACCACCGGCTATTCGGCCGAGGAAGTCATCGGCAAGACGCCGGGGATTCTCAAGTCCGGGAAGCAGGGCGACGACTTCTACGCGACCTTCTGGGCGGCGCTCCAGCGCGACGGCGAATGGCGTGGCGAAATCTGGAACAAACGCAAGAACGGATCGGTGTATGCGGAGTGGCTCAATGTCAGCGCTGTGCGCAACCCGGCTGGCGAAGTCGAACACTACGTCGCCATTTTTTCCGATATCACCGAGCGCAAGGAACGCGAGGAGGCCATCACCTTCCAGGCTTTCCACGACGCCCTGACCGGCCTGCCCAACCGCCTGCTCTACAAGGACCGCCTCGATCAGGCGTTGTCGCAGGCCAAGCGGACCAAGGGGCGGCGGCCGGTGGTGATGTTCCTCGATCTCGACAAGTTCAAGCAGATCAACGACCAGCTTGGACACGACGTCGGCGATTTGCTGCTCAAGGAGGTCGCGATCCGCCTGAAGGGCTGCGTGCGGTCGGCCGATACCGTCGCCCGCTTTGCCGGTGACGAGTTCACCGTGCTGCTTCCCGAGGCGTGCGGCGTCGAGGATGCGCAAGCCGTGGCCGACAAGATACTTGCTGCCATGCAGGTGCCCATACGGCTGGGCACGGAGGAGCGCATCGTGACGACCAGTATCGGGATCAGCCTCTTCCCGGACGACGGACGCGATGGCGAAACCCTGATGAAGGCGGCCGATGCGGCCATGTACCAGGTCAAGCGGGCAGGCCGCGCCGGCTGCTGCTTCTTCACCGCCGACATGATCGATTCGCCGACCCGCCGCGCGGATCTGGAGGCCCGCCTGAAGGACGCTTTCATCAACCGCGAATTCGTGCTGCACTACCAGCCGATGATCGAGCTGCAGACCGGTGTCGTGCATGGCAAGGAGGCCTTGCTGCGCTGGCAGGACGGCAGCGGCCAGCTGCTGATGCCGGACGATTTCATCGGCCCGGCCGAAGAGGTCGGGCTGATGGCCAAGCTGGGCGAGTGGGTGCTTGAAAAGGCCTGTATCCAGGCCCGCATGTGGCAGCTGGAGGAGCATCCGGTGCGGGTCGCCGTCAATCTGTCGGCCAGCGAATTCAAACGCCCCGACCTGGTTGCCATGGTGCGCGATACCTTGCGCCGGGCCGGCCTGTCACCGGCCTTGCTCGAACTGGAAGTGGCCGAGTCCATCGTCATGCAGGATGCCGATTATTCGCGCCGCACCTTCCAGGGGCTGGCCGATCTGGGCGTGATGCTGAGCTTGGGCAATTTCGGCACCGGGTACATCAGCCTCCCGCTGCTGCGCAATCTGCCCATCCACACCGTCAAGGTCGACCGCAGCCTGATCCGCGAACACCTGAACGAATCGGGCGACAAGCGGATACTCGACGCCATTTTCGGTCTGGCCAATGCGCTCGGCCTGAAGGCGGTGGCCGAAGGGCTGGAGAGCATAGACCAGCTGGTCCTGCTGCACGGTTATCCCTGCGACCGGGCGCAGGGCTTCGCCATCGCCCGGCCGGAGCCGGATAGCGAGCCAAGTTAGTCAGGCTACGGGGCTACGCTCCGGGGCTGCCGTCCGGCGATCAGGGCGCCGGTGCTTTCGGTGGCTGGTTCTGCGGCTGACTATGGCAGCGGTCGCACGAGAAGAAGGTGACGAAGGCAACGCGGTCGTGGCACTTGCCGCAGAACTGGCCGCGAAAGATGTTGACCATGCGGATTTGCGAGGCGCCGGCCTTGGTCGGGAAGGGATCGGGGTGGCAATTGGAACAGGCCAGCCATTCGGTGTGCGAGCGGTGCGGGAATTTCACGAAGGGCATTTCCTTCGTGTTGCGCATCACGATGTCGAGATCGATGACCTCCATCTTGTCCTTGCCGTTCAGGCTGGCGCGCGGCTTGATCAGCCCCTTGTTGAGCGCCTTCATCCAGTCGGGAAAGCCGTTGGCGTCGTAGGGCAGGTGGCGGGTCGCTTC
>DATGXM010000031.1:0-14078 GCA_035298985.1 Azonexus sp.
CGACATCCAGGCGCGGGCCAAGGAAAAGAGCCATCCCTGGGACATGAGCAAGGGCTTCGACCAATCGGCAGTGGCGGGCGTGATCAACCCGGTTGCCACTTGCGGGCACCCGGCGAACGGGCGCATCTGGCTCAACGTCAATGGCGAGTTACGTCAGCAGGGCGATCTGGCGGACATGCTGTGGAAGGTGCCGGACATCATCGCCAACCTGTCGACCCTGGTCCGCCTGGAGGCCGGCGACCTGATCTACAGCGGCACGCCGGCCGGCGTCGGGCCGCTGTTGCGCGGCGATGTGCTGGAAGCGGGCGTCGACGGCGTCGGCGGTCTGCGTGCCCGTATCGTCTGAGCGGACGATAGGCCCCGCTGGCAGGCGGGGCGCTGCGGCTTACTTCGGCCGTTTGTCGATGACGCGCCGGGCCTTGCCAATCGAGCGTTCGATGCCGCCGACCTCGACCACTTCGATGCGGGCCGAGACGCCGATGTAGGACTTGATGTGGTGCTGCAGGTCGTGCGCCACGAATTCCTTCTCCGGACCGCTGGCGAATTCGAATTCCGGCTTGATTTCGACATTGACCTTCATCGAGTCGAGGTGGCCGTCGCGGCTGACTTCGATCACATAGTGCGGCGACAGCTTGGGCTGCTTGAGGATCAGTTCCTCGATCTGCGACGGGAAGACGTTGACGCCGCGGATGATCAGCATGTCGTCGGAGCGGCCGGTGATGCGGTCGATGCGGCGCATGGCGCGCGACGTCGGCGGCAGCAGGCGGGTCAGGTCGCGGGTGCGGTAGCGCACGATGGGCATCGCCTCCTTGGTCAGCGAGGTGAACACCAGTTCGCCCTGGCTGCCCTCGGGCAGGACTTCGCCGGTCAGCGGGTCGATGATCTCCGGATAGAAATGGTCTTCCCAGATCACCGGGCCATCCTTGCTCTCGGCGCATTCGTTGGCGACGCCCGGGCCCATGACTTCCGACAGGCCGTAGATGTCGATGGCGTCGATGGCGAAGGCGGCCTCGATTTCGCGCCGCATGGCGTCGCTCCACGGCTCGGCGCCGTGGATGCCGATGCGCAGGTCGGTGCTGGTCGGATCGATGCCCTGCCGACGGAATTCGTCGGCGATGTTGAGCATGTACGACGGGGTGACCATGATGATGTTGGGCTTGAAGTCGCAGATCAGCTGGACCTGCTTTTCGGTCTGCCCGCCGGACATCGGAATGACCGTGCAACCCAGCTTCTCGGCACCGTAATGGGCGCCCAGGCCGCCGGTGAACAGGCCGTAGCCGTAGGCGACATGGACGATGTCGCCCGGCCGGCCGCCGGAAGCGTAGATCGAGCGGGCGATCAGGTCGGCCCAGGTGTCGATGTCCTTCTTCGTATAGCCGACGACGGTGGGCTTGCCGGTGGTGCCGCTCGACGCATGGACGCGGGCGACCTTTTCGCGCGATACCGCGAACATGTTGTAGGGGTAGTTGTCGCGCAGGTCCTGCTTGGTGGTGAAGGGAAATTTCGCCAGGTCGGCCAGCGATTTGAAATCGTCCGGATGCACCCCGGCCCGATCAAAAGCGGCCTGGTAATGGGGAACGTTGCGGTAGACGTGCTGCAGCGTCCACTTCAGTCTCTCGGTCTGCAGCGCGGCGATTTCGTCGCGGCTGGCATTTTCGATGGCGTGTAGGCCTTGTTTCATTATTGGACTCCCTCCTGAACCGGCAATTTTCATATCGTGGGAAAAACCGGTGCTTGAGCCAGATCAACTGCCATGCTTTTCCATTGTGCCGTTCGGCTGAGGTTGGCGCGGCTGCGCCATGCGACAATGCCGGCCATGTTTCGCGCCGCTGCCCGCGGGCTGATTGCCCATGCTTTTCCCATCCTGATCGCCCAGCTCGCCTCCATCGGCATGATGGTGGTCGATACCGCGGTGCTCGGCCATGTCAGTCCGGTCGACCTGGCGGCGGTAGCCATCGGTGGCGGCATCCAGATTTCGGTGGTCTTCGCCCTGGTCGGCGTGCTGCAGGCGGTGGCACCGGTGGTTGCCCACCTGCACGGGGCGGGCCGCGACGACGAGGTGGCGAACGTGCTCCTGCAAGGCTTCTGGCTGTCCGTGCTGCTCGCCGTTCCGGGCGTCCTGTTCCTGACCTATCCCGGTGGCGTTCTCGGGTTGTCCACGATGGATGCGGCGGTCGAAGCCAAGGTCCGCCAGTATCTCGGCCTGCTCGCCTGGAGCCTGCCGGCCTCGCTGTTCTATCGCACCTTCTACGCCTTCTGTAACGCCCTGGGCAAGCCGCGCGTCCTGATGGGCATCGGGCTGGCCGCGCTGGGCTTGCATGCCGTGTTGGCCTGGGGCCTGGCCCTGCAGGGCTGGACGGGCGAACCGCTCGGGGTGGCCGGCTGTGCGCTGTCCAACGTCATCATCGCCTGGCTGGCCTGTGCCGGTGGCGCGCTCTATCTGGTCCTCGGGCCGCTCGGCCGGCGCTACCGGCCGCTGGCCCACTGGCGCCGGCCGCATTGGCCGACCTGGCGGGAACTGCTGCGCCTCGGCGTGCCGATGGGCTTCTCTAACCTGGTCGAGATTACCGCCTTCACGCTGATCAGCCTGTTCGTCGCCTCGCTCGGCGCGACGGTGGTGGCTGGCCACCGCGTCGTCGCCAACCTGTCGGCACTGACCTACATGCTGCCGCTGTCCCTGGCCATTGCCACGATGGCCGCCCTCGGCCGGGCGGTCGGCAGCCGCGATCCGGCGATGGCGAGGGCGACGGTGCGCGCCGGCCTGTGGCTGGCGGCCGGGTCGTCGTCGCTGGTCGGCCTGCTGCTCTGGCAGGGCGCCGCGCCCATCGTCGCCGCCTACACCGACGATCCGGCCGTGCGCCAGGTGGCTGTCGGCCTGGTCGGCTACGTCGCCATCTATCAATTCTTCGATGCCTTGCAGACGGTGGCGGGGCATTGTCTGCGGGCATACCGGGTGACTTTCGTGCCGATGCTGGTCCAGACTTTCTGCTTCTGGGGCGTCGGCTTGCTCGGCGGCGCCTGGCTCTGCTACCGCTGGACGACACCCCTCGGCGTCGCCGGTTTCTGGCTGGCCGCGGTGCTCAGTCTGGTCTTCGCCGCCGCCCTGCTTTTGCCGCTGCTGCGCAAGGCCATGGCGGCGTCGGAATCCGTCCTGTAATTATGAATTTTAGGCTGATCAAGTTTTTGATCTCTGTGATAATATTTCGGGTTAAAACGCTATAACCGGGCGGGGTCGGGGGATTTTTCGGCTACTGCTCATTGCTCGCAACTCAACTAAACGCAAGGAAAGCGCATGAAAATTCACGAATATCAGGGCAAGCAAATCCTGAAGAAATTCGGCGTTACGGTTCCGCGCGGGATTCACTGCACGACCGTCGATGACGCAGTCAAGGCAGCGGAAACCCTGGGCGGCAAGGTCTGGGTGGTCAAGGCCCAGATTCACGCCGGTGGCCGTGGCAAGGGCGGTGGCGTCAAGGTCGCAACCTCGCTCGAAAAAGTTCGCGAATACGCCAGCCAGATCCTTGGCATGCAGCTGGTCACGCACCAGACCGGCCCGGAAGGCCAGAAGGTCCGTCACCTGCTGATCGAAGAAGGCGCCGACATCCAGCACGAATACTACGTTGCCGCGCTGACCGACCGCGCGACCCAGTCCGTCGCCATGATGGCCTCCTACGAAGGCGGCATGGACATCGAAGAAGTCGCCCACAAGACCCCGGAAAAGATCGTCAAGGTCTTCGTGAACCCGCTGGTCGGCCTGACCGACGAGCAGGCGCTGACCCTGGCCAAGGGCATGGGCATGAACGACGCTTCGATTCCGCAGTGTGTCGATACGCTGAAGAAGCTGTACACCTGCTACATGGAAACCGACGCCTCGCTGGCTGAAATCAACCCGCTGATCCACGAAGGCGACGGCACCGTCAAGGCGCTCGACGCCAAGTTCAACTTCGACTCCAACGCCCTGTACCGTCAGGAAGAGATCGTCGCCATGCGCGACCTGGACGAAGAAGACGCCGACGAAATCGAAGCTTCCAAGTTCGACCTCGCCTACATCTCGCTGGACGGCAACATCGGCTGCCTGGTGAACGGTGCCGGTCTGGCCATGGCCACCATGGACACCATCAAGCTGTTCGGCGCCGAGCCGGCCAACTTCCTGGACGTCGGCGGCGGCGCGACGACCGAGAAGGTCACCGAAGCCTTCAAGATCATGCTCAAGAACCCCAAGGTCAAGGGCATCCTGGTCAACATCTTCGGCGGCATCATGCGCTGCGACACCATCGCTACCGGCGTCGTCGCCGCGGCCAAGGAAACCCACCTGTCCGTGCCGCTGGTCGTCCGCATGAAGGGCACCAACGAAGAAATCGGCAAGCAGATCCTCAAGGATTCCGGTCTGCCCATCATCTCTGCCGATTCCATGGCTGAAGCCGCCACCAAGATCGTCGAAGCGGTCAAGTAAGGAGCCCCGAATGTCCATTCTGATCAACAAGAACACCCGCATCATCACCCAGGGCATCACCGGCAAGACCGGCCAGTTCCACACCGAAAAGTGCCAGGAATACGCCAACGGCAAGGAATGCTTCGTCGCCGGCGTCAATCCGAAGAAGGCTGGCGAAAAGATTTTCGACATCCCCATCTACGGTTCGGTCAAGGAAGCCGCCGCTGAAACCGGCGCCACCGTCTCCGTCATCTACGTGCCGCCCGCTGGCGCTGCCGCCGCGATCTGGGAAGCCGTCGAAGCCGACCTCGATCTGGCCATCTGCATCACCGAAGGCATCCCCGTCCGCGACATGCTGATGGTGCGCAACAAGATGAAGGAAAAGGAAGCCAAGGGCGGCAAGAAGACCCTGCTCCTCGGCCCGAACTGCCCTGGCCTGATCACCCCGGACGAAGTGAAGATCGGCATCATGCCGGGTCACATCCACAAGAAGGGCCGCATCGGCGTGGTTTCCCGTTCCGGCACGCTGACCTACGAAGCCGTCGGTCAGCTGACCGAACTGGGCCTCGGCCAATCGTCCGCCGTCGGTATCGGTGGCGACCCGATCAACGGTCTGAAGCACATCGACGTCATGAAGATGTTCAATGACGATCCGGACACCGACGCCGTGATCATGATCGGCGAAATCGGCGGTCCCGATGAAGCCGAAGCCGCCCAGTGGTGCAAGGCCAACATGAAGAAGCCGATCGTCGGCTTCATCGCCGGTGTCACCGCGCCGGCCGGCAAGCGCATGGGCCACGCTGGCGCCCTGATCTCCGGCGGTGCCGATACCGCCGATGCCAAGCTCGCCATCATGGAAGAGTGCGGCTTCAAGGTGACGCGTAACCCGTCCGAAATGGCCAAGCTGCTGAAGGCCATGCTGTAAAATAAGAGCCTGAGCTCAACCCAGAAAGGCGGGCCTGGTGCCCGCCTTTTTATTTGTCCGAATCCGCCCGCCTTTGCATGGAACTTGACCTTACCTCCGCCGCATTCTGGATCGCCGTCGGCCAGATCATCCTGATCGATATCGTGCTCTCCGGCGACAACGCGGTCGTCATTGCAATGGCCTGCCGCAATCTGGCCCCCGAACAGCGCAGGAAAGGGATCTTCTGGGGCGTGGCCGGTGCGGTCAGCCTGCGTGTCGTGCTCACCCTTTTTGCCGCGTTGGTCATGAACCTGCCCTGGCTGAAATGCGCCGGCGGGCTGCTGCTGATATGGATCGCCATCAAGCTGATGCTGCCCGAGGACGAGGATGGGCACGACATCGAACCGTCCGCGCATTTGTGGGGGGCGGTGAAGACCATCGTCGTCGCCGATTTCGTCATGAGCCTGGACAATGTCATCGGCGTCGCCGGTGCGGCGCACGGCAATCTGGTTCTGCTGCTGTTCGGCCTGGCGGTGAGCATTCCGCTGATCGTCTGGTCCAGCCAGCTGATCATGCACTGGATGGAACGCTTCCCGGTCATCGTGCTGCTCGGTGCCGGCCTGCTCGGCTATGTCGCCGGCCAGATGATCTTCAGCGATCCAGGCGTACGTGCCCTGCTGCCCTCGTTGCCGGCGTGGTCGGCTACGCTGGCCGGGGCGATCGGCGCCGTTCTCGTCGTGGGCGTCGGGCGCTGGCTGGAACGGCGCATCCTCGCCAAGCAGGATGTCACCATCGTTTAGGAGTCCCGGCCCATGGCCCTCTATCTGTCGGAAGACGACGTCAAGCAACTGCTGACCATGGACATGGCGCTCGCCGGCGTCGAGTCGGCGCACCGCGACCTGGCGCTCGGGCAGGCCATCGATATCGACCGGGCACGCAGCCGCCTGCCGCAAACTGCCCTGCACATCCTGCAAGGTGCCTTGCCGGCACAGGGCGTGCTCGGTTACAAGGCCTACACCAGCAATCGTTCGGGCAACCGCTTCCTGGTTCATCTCTTCGATGCGGCCAGCGGCATGCTGCGCGCCGTCATCTCGGCCGATTATCTCGGCATGATGCGGACGGGGGCGGCGAGCGGCGTTGCGGCGCGTTGCCTGGCCCGTCCCGATGCGGCGGTGGCCGGCGTGTTCGGCGCCGGGTGGCAGGCGGAGGGTCATGTCCGGGCGATTTGTGCCGCGTTGCCGTTGAAGCGGGTCAAGGTCTACAGCCGCAAGGCGGAAAAATTGCAGGTTTTTTGCCAGCGCTTGAGCGAACAGACGGGTGTCGCCGTCGTGCCGGCGGCCAGTGCGGAAGAAACGGTGCGTGGCAGTGATCTGCTCGGTACCGTGACGACGGCAGCGCAGCCCCTGTTCGAGGCCGAATGGCTGGAACCCGGCGTGCACATCAATGCGGCCGGCTCCAATGCGCTGATTCGCCAGGAATTGTCGGAAGCGACGGTCCGCCGTTGCGACCGGATCGTGGTCGATGCGGTGCCGACGGCGCTCGCCGAGGCCGGCGACCTGTTGCCGCTGTTCGAAAAGGGGCGGCTGCACGAACGGCAACTGGTCGAGCTGGGTGATGTCCTCATCGGCCGCCGTTCCGGGCGTGAATCAGCCGAGCAGATCACGCTGTTCGAGTCGCAGGGGATGGCCATCCAGGACCTGGCGGTGGCCCTGCGCGTGGTGCAGGCGGCCGAGGAGCGGGGGTTGGGTACGCCGCTGCCCTACTGATCGGGTTTGACCGGCGCCTTGCGACCGAAGAAAATGCAGGGATATGACAACGATCGCCATCGCCGGTGAACTTCGTGACGCTGCAAAGCCTCCCGGCATGCGGCGCAGGCCGGCGCCTCCCCCATCCTTGGTCGAGCCGGGGAGTTCGCTGCAGTGATCCCGGAAAATGCTCTTGAAGTAGCGCTGTCTACCGATCCGGGTGTCATCCGCTCGCATAACGAGGATGCGATCTTTGCCGATCCCCAGCTCGGTCTGGCCATCCTGGCGGACGGCATGGGCGGCTACAACGCCGGCGAGGTCGCCAGCGGCATGGCGATCACCCGTCTGGCAGCCGATCTCGAGCGGCTGATCGCCTCGTCGTCCCTGAAGGACCATGCCCGGGGGCGTGATCCGGCGACCATCGAGCGCCACATCGTCAACGAAGTCGGTGCGGCCAATTTCGCCATTTTTCATGCCTCCGAAAGCTCGCCCCAGTATGCAGGCATGGGGACTACCCTGGTCCTGGCCTGGTTCTACGATAACCGGATGAGCGTCGCCCATGTCGGCGATTCCCGCCTCTACCGCCTGCGCGACGGCGAACTCGCACAGCTGACCCGCGATCATTCCCTCTTACAGGAGCAGCTTGATAGTGGCATGATTAGTCCGGAACAGGCGCGTTATTCGGATCAGAAGAACCTGGTGACGCGGGCGCTCGGCGTCGATCCCATGGTCGATGTCGAGGTTCGCGACTACGACGTGCGGCAGGGCGATATCGTGCTGTTGTGTTCGGATGGCCTGAGTGACATGGTCGAGGACGAGGAGATCGCCCTTGCCTTGCGCACGCTGGGGGGGAATCTGCCATTGGCGGCAGACCATCTGGTGCAGATGGCCAACGACAATGGCGGACGCGATAATGTTTCAGTCATCCTGATCAAGGTGCTGGCCGATTTTTCAGCGCCCCAGGGCTGGTGGCAGCGATTGCAGTACCTATTGAAGTAAGGCGAGGTAGACGAGATGGCAAAACTGGTCCTGTCGATGGATGGATTGGTCCTCAAGGAAATTCAGCTCAACAAGGAGCGGTTGAGTATCGGGCGCAAGCCGCATAACGACATCCAGATCGACAACCTGGCCATTTCCGGCGAGCACGCCGTGGTCGTCACCATCCTCGCCGATTCCTTCCTGGAAGACCTGAACAGCACCAACGGTACCCTGGTCAATGGCCAGCCGATCAAGAAGCATTTCCTGCGCAACAACGATATCATCGAGCTGGGCAAGTACAAGCTCAAGTACATGGCCGACCTGCAGGCCGGCGCCGCGGCGAGCGATTTCGAGAAAAATGCGGCGATTCGTTCCGGGCAACTGAAAATGCCCACCGAACTGCAACTGGAGTCGCCCGATCCCCTAGTCCGCTCGAGCGTCGGGGTCGTCTCCCAGCCCAAGCCGCCGACTCCGCTGCCCGGTGCCGCCATCCAGTTGCTGAACGGGCCGAATGCCGGCAAGGAACTCGAACTGACCAAGACGCTGACCACGCTGGGCAAGCCTGGCTTGCAGGTCGCCGTCATCGCCAAGCGGCCGCACGGCTATTTCATTACCCACGTCGAAGGTCGGCAATTCCCTTCCGTCAATGGCCGCAGCCTCGACGCCCAGGCGCACGCGCTGAGCGACCACGACGTGATCGAGATTGCCGGCATCAAGATGGAGTTTTTCCTGAAAGCCTAGGGCGCCCTGACTCCCGCACGGATTTTCGTTGGCGTGCAGTGTGATGGATTTCACGGTGCCGGCTGGGCCGGTCGTTAGCTGAGGGCTAGAATCCCGTCTTGAACATGGCCGGTGGGCTTTTCCGCTGGTCGATCGACCGATCGGACTGAAGGCAAGACTGTGGTGCCCAAGGCATGAAACTGCGCGTACTCGGCTGTAGTGGCGGTATCGGTGGCCGGCATCTGCGGACCACCTCCTTTCTGGTCGACCATGACATCCTGATCGATGCCGGGACTGGTGCCACCGAACTGTCGGGGGGCGAACTACTGACCATCGACCATGTCTTCCTGACCCACGCCCATCTCGACCACGTGGTCGCCTTGCCGCTGATGATCGACGCCGTCGCCAGCCAGCGCGACCGGCCCCTGCTGGTCTACGGCGCACCGGATGTGCTCGCGGCCGTGCAGCGCCATATCTTCAACTGGACCATCTGGCCGGATTTCTCGCAATTGCCCGATGCCGAGCGTCCCTTCCTGAAATTCCAGCCCATCGAAGTCGGCAGCGAGCTACGCCTTGGCGAGCGACGGATCACGGCTTTGCCGGTCGACCACACGGTGCCGGCAGTCGGCTATTGCCTGGACTCGGGCCGGGGAAGCCTGGTCTTTTCCGGCGACACCGGGCCGTGCGAGGCATTCTGGCAGGCCGTCGCCAAGGTGCCGAATCTGCGCTACCTGCTGGTCGAGTGCGCATTTTCCAACCGCGAATGCCCGCTCGCCCTGCTCTCGAAGCATATGTGCCCGCGTTTGCTGGCGGAGGAGCTGAGCCGCTTGAATCGCCCCTGCGAGATATTCATTACGCATCTGAAGCCGGGAGATATTGAGCGGACGATGCTGGAGATCGAGAGCAGCCTGGGCGCCTTCGATCTAGGGATGCTGCAGCACAACCAGCTATTCGAGTTCTGAGATTAACACGTGCTTGATTGCGGCCAAGCCAATGATCCAAGCCGATCGCAGTGCCTCGGGTCACTCGTTCGAAGCTTTCGATGAGTCCTGTGTGTCGCAGGGGCTGAATTCCTAGCCATTCATATAGCAGTTCCCGGCTGCATGCCACAAATCATCTGCATTATGCGCGCCCAGGTTTTTCGCGTAGCGTTAATCAGAATTGGCCACCCGGATGATAGGTATCCCTGATATTGCATTTGCTGGCGCGCAAAACGATATTCATGCCGCATTCCGTCAAGCTGATGTGCCGCAAATTGTCACGCAGGAAGGCAAGGCAATCGGCGAAAGTCCTGCGTGTTTTGTTGGAAATTAATTCAATGCCATGAATGGAAAGGATTTTCCCGGGTTGTCATGGTTTGAGGGGCGTTGTTTCAAAAGCTGGCACGGAATCTGTATTAGTTCAGCCAAGCGGCTTTCCCGCCTTTTACCTTAAAGGAGATTCAAATGAAGCGCATTCAACAAGGTTTCACGCTGATCGAACTGATGATCGTCGTGGCCATTATCGGTATTCTGGCTGCTGTGGCATTGCCGGCTTATCAGGATTACACAGTACGCGCCCGCGTTTCAGAGGGTCTCATTCTAGCTGACGCCGCCAAGGCTAATGTGCTGGATATCCTGGCTTCCGGAAATCCGAATGCCTTGGCTGCAGGCTATGCAGCAGGTTATACCTCTCCCACGGCCACCCGGAATATTACGAGTGTGAATATTGCGGCCGCCACGGGCGTAATCACCGTCACGACGACCGCTGCGGCCGGTAACGGTACTGTGATTTTGACCCCGAATTCCCCAATTGGTACGGTACTGCCCGTAGGGACTGCCGCCTTCACGCCTCCCACCGATGCGACAGCTTGGCGTTGTGCCGCAGCAGGTGCTGTTGCGTCCGGGTATGCAGGCTTTACAGCGGGTACACTGCCGGCCCGTTTCGCCCCAAGCGAATGCAAGTAATTTTCCCTTGCCTTGACAAAAAGAGCGCTTCGGCGCTCTTTTTTTGATTCTCGAAGGTTATATGGCATTCGCACAACGCTTCAAGGCTGCCATGGGGGCGGCTATTAAGCACCTCCTGGGCAGTCTGGCCGTCGGAACCGTCTGCGCAGCTCTGGTGTTCGGTCTCTGGTATCCTTATCCATACGGCGAGCTAGTCGGCGGGCGTGAACTTTTTTTGCTGCTAATTTCGGTTGACGTGATTTGCGGCCCGCTGTTAACTTTTGTCGTATTTGATCCTCGGAAACTCCGACGCGAATTATGGCGAGATATTGGGATCATTGTCTTTTTGCAAGGTGTGGCATTGGCGTACGGTATTGCGACGGTCATTCAGGCCCGGCCAGTCTATCTAGCTTTTGAGGGCGACCGTTTCAGAGTTGTCAGCGTACCTGATGTCGAGTTTTCTGAAATTAATCGCGCACCAGAAAGTTTACGAAATTTGAGCTTGACTGGGCCCCGCATGCTGGGTGTTCACTTAGTCAAGAGTGGTGATCCGGATTATTTGCAAAGCATAAAAGCGGCGTTGGGCGGCCTGCATCCGGCTTTTCGCCCCAGTCGTTGGGTCGAATATGAACAGCAGCACCAAACAGTTCGCGACAACGCACGTTCGCTGGCGCAGTTGAAGGGGAAAAACCCTAATGAACAGCGCCTTATTAATGAAACGATTCTTAAAACCAACCTGAACGAGCAGCAACTTGGCTATCTCCCTTTGGCAGCAGGGAACCATACAGATTGGGTTGTCATTATCGGTTTGGAGGATGCTCAACCCAAGGCCTATTTGCCCTTGGATGGTTGGTTGAACTAATTTCAACGATGTTGCAGCCCTCAACAACGTCTAATGAAATAAATGGAATTTACGGTGTCCGCTGGGCCAGCCAGGTTTGCAGTGCTACCGGTAAATCATTGACCAGTAGCGCATATTGCCCGGCGATCCAGCCGTGGGCGGGGCCGGCGGGGCGGCCGTGCAGTGCCTCACCGCACAGTGACTGGGCGGTGACTTTGTCGTTGATCAGGCCGAGTTCGTCCTGAAGTCGCGACAGAGCCGCGAGATACGGTTTGAGGTGGCGGGGCGGCAGCAGCTGGGCGAAGAATTCCAGCGTGTAGCGCAATTTCTTGAAGGCAATGCGCATCTTGTGGCGTTCGGTTGCCGTGAGTTCGGCATGGCGGATGGCCAGTTTGCGGGCCTTGCGGGCGTGTCGTGAAATTTGCTGACGGGCAAAGTCTTCCAGCGGGATGGGCAGGGCTTCGCTGACGGTGTAGACCGCGGCGGTGAATTCAAGCAGCAGGCGGGGGTATTCGTCGATGGCGAGCAGGGCGATGACCGATTTGCGGGCGCTTTGCGCCTTATGTTGGGCGGCCTTGCGCAGGCGCTTGATGTCTTTGTCGTCGGGGAAGGCGGCGGCGATGGGGGGGAGGGTTTCTTCCAGGAAGACATCCCAGTTGCGCGCTTCGCCGAGGGCGGTGGCGAGGGTTTGCCAGGTCTGCCCGTAGGCGGTGACGAATTCCGGCGGCAGGACCGGTGAGAAAAGCTTGATCGCCGAGCGTAGCCGGCGCAGGCCGACGCGGGCCTGGTGGACGAATTCGGGGTCCTTGCTGGTGAGCAGGCCTTGTTCGTTGCGCTGGAAGTGCTCCAGGCAGTTCAGGGCGATGCAGCGGAAGGCTTCGACCGGGGTCTGGTTGGCGTGGACAGCCGGGGGCTTGGCCTTGAAGGGGCGCAGCGGGGTGTCGAGGAACAGGTTGTAGCCGCGTTCGGCCTTGCTGGCGATGGCCGGGTGCAGGTGATGGTCGCCTTGCAGCTGGCGGGTCAGCCAGAAGATGTCATCGACCTTGCCGGAGAGCAGTTCCAGCTCTATTTCGCAGATGGGTAGGCGCTGGCCGCGGCTTTCGATCCAGCCGCGGTCGATGGCCAGTTCGATCAGCGATTCGCCGAACGGGACATGCCAGATCTGGCGCTTGAAGTCGGTAGTGAATACCGGCTCGAGTTGGGCGATGCGCTGTTCGAGGAAGGCGCGGAATTCGGCATTGTCGACATGGCCGAAATCGAAGGTGCCCGGCGTGGCCTGGGTTTCCCATTCGCTGCGCATGGCCAGTCCGCCGCTGGCCGGCTCGGCGGACTTGACGGTGCATAGCCATTGCCAGCCTTTCTTGCGGAAGCGGACGGCGACGCGGCGCTTGTGCAGTTCCAGCTTGGGTGTGTCGAAATAGGTGTTGAGCAGGTGCTGGCGTTGCGTCGGGATATTGGCGAGCAACGGATGCTTGGCGAGCTTGCTGGCCGCCTTCGGGCTCAGTTGCAGCTTGAGTTCGATTTCGGTGCTCATCGCTCAATTCCTTGGTACGGCGGGGCCGGTGGCGCCGTCGAAGCCGAGTTCGGGCAGGGTCGCGAGTTCTGCCGACGTCTGGACGCCTTCGGCGATGACGGTCAGGCCGATGTTGTGGGCGATGCTGCACAGGCCCTTCAGGAAGGCCTGGTTGCCGCTCTGGCTGTCGATGGCGCGAATGAAGCTGCCGTCCACCTTCAGGTAATCGAGCCCCATGCCGTGCAGGCGGCCGATTTCGCTGAACTGGCGGCCGAAGTGCTCGATGCCGAGGCGGCAGCCGAGCGGGCGCAGCGCGTCGCAGAAGGCCTGGAAGGCCGGGAAGTGCTGGAACACGCCGACTTCCGAAATTTCCAGCCACAGGCGGGGCGCCAGTTCCTTGCGGCTACCGACCAGGGCGAGCAAACGGGCACGGAAGGCGGCGTCGATGATCGATTCGCCCGACAGGTTGACCGCCACGGCCGAGGCGCCGGCGGCGATGCGTTCGAGGGCGAGGCGGGCGGCGGCGAGGTCGAGCTCGGCGGTCATCGCCAGGCGCGAGGCCATCGGCATGAAGCTGCCGGCGGCCAGCCATTCGCCATCCTCGGCCGCCTGCAGGCGGAGCGGGCATTCGAGGTGGAGCAGTTGGCCGCCGCTGCCGGCGACCGGGAATTCGATCAGGCGCAGGCGATCGGAGCGGATGGCGCCATCGAGCAGTTTTTTCCAGTCGGCATTCGAACTGGCCTGCTGCTCGCTCTGGCTGTCGGCCTGCTGCCAGGCCAGGCCGCTCTGGTTTTCGGCGGCGGCCAGAGCGGTATCGAGACGCGACAGGAGCTGGCCGACCGACTGGCCGTGCAGATAGCTGCCGGAGGCGATATGGCCGATGCGTTCGCTGTCGATCAGCCCGGCGGCGACCAGGTCGTTGAGCAGGCGGAGCAGTTTTTCGGCGAACGGCGCGGCATCGCGCGCGCCGGGCAGGAGCAGGGCGAAATCGGCGCCGTTGAGGCGGGCGGCGGCAGCGTT
>DATGXM010000032.1:0-3015 GCA_035298985.1 Azonexus sp.
ATAGGCCGAGTAATCGCGGGCCGACCAGGCAGCCGCCCACGATTTGACACGGTTTTCGACCTCGGCTTCCGGTCCGGCAGCTACCGGCGCCGGTGCCGGGACAAGTTGTGGACGCGCGGCATTCAAGGCGGCAGCCTTAGCGTCGAGCGCCTCGCGGTCGATCACATCGAGGGCGACCGGATCGGCCGGGCAGAGCTGGGACGGATCGACATCGGCCAGTTCGCTGGCTTCCGGGGTCGGCGCATCGAGGCGTTGCAGGCCCAGGTATTCGAGCAGCGTTCCCATGCCGGCATAGGTCCGCAGATAGGCCAAGGTCAAATCGGTGTCGGCATTGACGGCAGAGCGGCGCGCCGAGAGCAGTTCGTTCTCGGTATCGAGCAGGTCGAGCAGGGTGCGCTGACCGACGTTGAACTGGTCGCGGTAGGCATCGCGGGTCTTTTCCAGCAGGGCGACCTGGCGGGCGTGGTGGGCCGACTGCTCCTTCAGGCGCAGGGCATCGTTATAGGCGATAAGCAGGGTCTGGCGGGTATCGCGGCAGGCCTTTTCGCGCATGTCGAAGGCCAGATTCTTTCTCTCGATGGTCTGCTTTTCGCGGGCGCGGTCGGAACCGCCGTTGAACAGGTTCCAGCTGACGACCAGCTCGGCCACCTTGTAGTCGCGCTGGCCCACGTCGCCCAGATAATTCTTGGTCTGGTCGGTGCGCGCGCGGAAATCGAGCTTGGGCGAATAGGCGGCGCGGCGGGCATCGATCTCGTACTGGCTGGCCTCGATGTTCTCGGTAGCGGCCAGCAAAGCGGGGTTTTTCCGGTGCAGGGTATCGAGGGCGCTCTTGGCTTGCCCCGGGAAGGCGCTATTGACCTGGGTCGGCGCAATGATGGCAGCGGCCGGTTGGGCGCCGACCAGGCGCTGATAGCGGGCGGCAACATCGTGCAGGTTGGCCTGCTCGGTGACCAGGTTGATTTCGGCCAGGGCCAGGCGGCTGCCCGCCTGCTCCAGGTCGACCCGGCGCCCGACCCCGCTCTGCACACGGCGCTGGATCTGATCGTGGGTCGCCTTGTGCTGGACATAGTTATCCCGGGCCAGATCGACCATGTGCCGGTAGCGCAGCACGTCGAGATAGGCGCGCGATGCTTCGAGCGCGACGTTTTCCGAGGCATCAAGCAGTTCGTAATAACGGACCAGGCGCGCCTTGTCGAGCCGGCGCACCTCGTTGCGGGTGGCGAAGCCGTCGAACAGCATCTGGTTCAGGCTCAGCACGTAACCGCTGCGCGTGTAGTCGCGATCGGCCGCCGAGGGCTGGCGCAGACTTTCCCGGCCGCTGCCGGCGGTCAGGTCGACACGCGGGAAATAGCCGCCGCGGGCGACACCGATTTCCTCGTCGGCAGCCCGGTAGTTGTGCCACTTGGAAGTCACTTCCGGACTATTGAGGACCGCGCGCTGGGCCACGTCCTTCAAGGTCAACTGCGCCGGAGCCGATCCCGTCTGGGCGATAGCCGGAACGGTGACGGCGAAGAAGAGGGAGGCAACAGCGTTATATTTCATATATCGGTACAGACACATTCATTTGACAAAGAACCCGACTCGCCTACGGCGACTGACCTCCCCACACGCGGAGGACTCCATTTGAATGCCGGCAATTATATGTAGTGCGTGCCACCCCCTATAGGAATTCGTAAAACCGAATGAGAAATAAATCACGAGTCTGCTGTGAAAATCTCTTGTTTTGGCAAGCCATCCGCCCTGCCGCAACCGACAGTTTTATGAGAATGGAATGGTCACATCCCCCGCAAGGCCACCCTTTTTCCGGTTTCCGCATTGATCGCCCGTTGCCGCCCTCCGTCATGCAGCAGTTCGTCAAGCAGCACGGACGCTGCCAGCACCGCCAGCCACACGACAACGGACGCCCGCGGCGGCAGCCCCCATGTTAAAGATGCTGTAGTGGATGCCACCTACGGCAGCTTCAGCAATAGCCCCCGCGTTCCTGACAGCCTGCTGCCCGTCTCGGCCTGATACCGCCGTGCCGGCAGGTGCCCTCAGGCCGGCGGCAGGGCTTGCAGCTTGCGATACAAGGTGCGCTGGCTGACGCCCAGGCTGGCCGCCAGGCTCGCCGTATCAAACCCCGGTCTCGCCTTCGCCCACGCCAGATAACGCTGTTCAAGCGCATCCAGCGCCATTACGTCGCCCACCGCGAAAACGCCACTGGTCGGCTGGACGAGCGGCGGCAGATCGTCGGCCAGCTCGGTCAAATGGGGCAGATCGATGATTTCGCCATCGGCCAGCAGGGTGGCGCGTTCGATCAGATTGCGCAGTTCGCGGACATTGCCGGCAAACCGGCGCTCGGCCAGCCAGGCCAGCGCTGCCGGCGAAAGGCGGCGCCCCGCCTTGCGGTCGACCCGCTCGAGCAGCGAGGCAGCCAGCAAGGGGATGTCTTCTGTCCGTTCGTGCAGGGCCGGCGAATGGATAGGGAAGGTATTGATCCGGAAATACAGGTCGCGGCGGAAGGTTTCGGCCTGCACCATGGCCCGCAGGTCGCGGTGCGTCGCGGTGATCAGGCGGAAATCCGCCGGCAGCCAGTCGAGGCCGCCGACCCGGCGATAGGTGCCGGTTTCCAGCAGGCGGAGCAGCTTGACCTGCAAAGCGAGGGGCAATTCGCCGATTTCGTCGAGGAACAGCGTGCCGCCCGCCGCCGCCTCGACCAGCCCCTGCTTGCGGGTCATGGCGCCGGTAAAGGCGCCTTTCTCGTAACCGAACAGCTCGCTTTCGAACAGGGTCTCGGTCATCCCGGCGCAGTCAACCGCCACAAACGGCCCGTCCTCGCGGGGGCTGGCCTCATGGATGGCCCGGGCGACTAGTTCCTTGCCGGTCCCCGTTTCGCCGAGCAACAACACCGCGGCATCGGCAGGAGCCACGCGCAGTATCTTTTCCAGCATGCCGACGAAAGCCGGCGAACGGCCGACCAGCCCCTGTGCCGCCGCCCGGGTGCTGGCCTGGCGGACGACGCGCATGGTTTCAACC
>DATGXM010000033.1:0-7503 GCA_035298985.1 Azonexus sp.
CGCCGTGTCGCGCGGCCTGGCCCAGAGCTGCGCCGGCACCGGCGTCACGGTCAATGCCGTGCTGCCCGGCCCGACCCGTTCGGAAGGCGTCGCCGAGTTCTTCGGCAAGCTGGCCGCCGAATCCGGCATCGGCCTCGATGAAATGGAGCGCCGCTTCTTCGCCGAAGGCCGGCCGACTTCCATCCTCAAACGCATGATCGATCCGGCCGAAGTCGCCGCGCTGGTCGCCTACGTGTGCAGTGCGCGCGCCGCAGCGACCACCGGCGCCGCCCTACGCGTCGAGGGCGGCATCGTCTCCACGATTTGTTGAAACTCTCCAACAAGGAACATCCCCATGACCCAAAAAATCAAATGCGCGCTGATCGGCCCCGGCAACATCGGCACCGACCTGCTGTACAAGCTCAAGCGCAGCCCCTTCCTCGAACCGGTGTGGATGATCGGTATCGACCCTGAATCGGAAGGCCTCAAGCGGGCCGCCGACATGGGCCTCAAGACCTGCGCCACCGGGGTCGACGGCTTCCTGCCCCACGTCCTCAAGGACGAAGTACAGATCGCTTTCGACGCGACTTCCGCCTACGTCCATGCCGAGAACACCCGCAAGCTCAATGCCCTCGGTGTCCTGATGATCGACCTGACGCCGGCCGCCATCGGCCCCTACTGCGTGCCGCCGGTCAACCTCAAGGAACACGTCGGTCGCCGTGAAATGAACGTCAACATGGTCACCTGCGGTGGCCAGGCCACCATCCCCATGGTGGCAGCAGTCTCCCGCGTTCAGCCGGTCGCCTACGGCGAAATCGTCGCCACCGTTTCTTCCAAGAGCGCCGGCCCCGGCACCCGCAAGAACATAGACGAATTCACCCGCACCACCGCCGGTGCCGTCGAGAAGGTTGGCGGCGCCAAGAAGGGCAAGGCCATCATCATCATCAACCCGGCCGAACCCCCGCTCGTCATGCGTGACACCGTGCACTGCCTGACCGAAACCGCCCCGGATCAAGCTGCGATCACCGAATCCATCCACGCCATGATCAAGGAAGTCCAGAAGTACGTGCCGGGCTACCGCCTGGTCAACGGCCCGGTCTTCGACGGCAACCGCGTCTCGGTCTATCTCGAAGTGCAGGGCCTGGGCGACTTCCTGCCTACCTACGCCGGCAACCTCGACATCATGACCGCCGCCGGCGCCCGCACCGCCGAGATGTTCGCCGAAGAAATGCTCAAGGGCACGCTCAAGCTCGAGCCTGTCAAAGCCTAAGGAGAAAAAGAGATGACACTGAAAGGCAAAAAAGTCACCGTCCATGACATGACGCTGCGCGACGGCATGCACCCCAAGCGCCACCTGATGACCCTCGACCAGATGGTCAGCATCGCCACCGGCCTCGACGCCGCCGGCGTGCCGCTGATCGAAGTCACCCACGGCGATGGCCTGGGCGGCTCCTCGGTCAACTACGGCTTCCCTGCCCATACCGACGAGGAATACCTCGGCGCCGTGATCCCGAAGATGAAGCAGGCCAAGGTCTCGGCCCTGCTGCTGCCCGGTATCGGCACTGTCGACCACCTGAAGATGGCGCGCGACCTCGGCGTCAATACCATCCGCGTCGCCACCCACTGTACCGAGGCTGACGTTTCCGAGCAGCACATCACCATGGCCCGCAAGCTGGACATGGATACGGTCGGCTTCCTGATGATGAGCCACATGAACAGCGCCGAAGGCCTGGTCAAGCAGGCCAAGCTGATGGAAGGCTACGGCGCCAACTGCATCTACATCACCGACTCGGCCGGCCACCTGCTGCCGGAAGGCGTCAAGGAACGCCTCGGTGCTGTCCGCGCTGCCCTGAAGCCGGAAACCGAACTCGGCTTCCACGGCCACCACAACCTGGCGATGGGCGTTGCCAACTCCATCGCCGCCATCGAAGTCGGTGCCAACCGCATCGACGCCGCTGCGGCCGGCCTCGGCGCCGGGGCCGGCAACACGCCGATGGAAGTGTTCATCGCGGTGTGCAGCCTGATGGGCATCGAAACCGGCGTCGACGTCGCCAAGATCACCGACGTTGCCGAAGACCTCGTCGTGCCGATGATGGATTTCCCGATCCGCATCGACCGCGACGCGCTGACCCTGGGCTATGCCGGGGTCTATGGCTCCTTCCTGCTTTTCGCCAAGCGGGCGTCCGCCAAGTACGGCGTGCCGGCGCGCGACATCCTGGTCGAACTGGGGCGGCGCGGCATGGTCGGCGGCCAGGAAGACATGATTGAAGACACTGCCATCACCATGGCACGCGAACGGGGGCTGATCTAATGAAGCTGAACCAGAACACCATCGCCGGCCTCGCCGAGCTGCTCGAAACCGCCGAACTGCAGGCGCACGATGTCGTCAAGATCACCGATGCCCATCCCGAAATGGACTGGGACGATGCCTACGCCATCCAGAACGAAATCCTGCGCCGCAAGCTGGCGCGCGGCAACCGGGTCGTCGGCCTGAAGTGCGGCCTGACCTCGCGCGCCAAGATGAAGCAGATGGGCGTCGAGACGCCGTGCTTCGGTTTCCTGGTCGATTACTTCACGGTGCCCGATGGTGGTGAGGTGAAGATCAAGGAACTGATCCACCCCAAGGTCGAGCCGGAAATCGCCTTCGTGCTCAATCGGCCGCTCAAGGGGCCGGGATGCCATGTCGGCGCCGTGCTCGCCGCCACCGATTTCGTGATGCCGGGCATCGAGGTCATCGATTCGCGCTACCGCGATTTCAAGTTCGACCTGAAGAGCGTCATCGCCGACAACTGCTCGTCCTCGCGCTACGTGCTGGGCGGCATGGCGGTGCCGGTGGCCGACCTCGACCTGCGCACCCTGGGCGTGGTCATGGAGAAGAACGGCCAGACCGTCGCCATCGGCGCCGGCGCGGCCGTGCTCGGCCATCCGGCAGCGGCCATCGCCATGCTGGCCAATCATCTGGGCGAGCGGGGCGAGGAAATTCCCGCCGGCACCATGATCCTGTCTGGCGGCGTCACCGAAGCGGTCGCCGTCGAAGCCGGCGATCACGTCAATCTGCGCATCCAGTCCCTGGGTAGCGTCAGCGTCAAATTTGCCTGAGGGAGCGGCCATGCCTTTCGCACAAATCTACCTGATTGAAGGCCGCACCGACGAGCAGAAGAAGCTGCTCATCGAGAAGGTCAGCGCCGCGATGGCCGAGGCGCTGGGCGCGCCGCTGGAGAACACCCGGGTGTGGATCCAGGACGTACCCAAGGCGCAATGGGGCATCGGCGGCAAGACCGCCAAGGATCTGGGGCGCTAGCCATCCGGCCCGGCGGGCAGGGCGCTGGCCCAGTCCACCGGGCATTCCTGAGGTGATACCCGGCGGGTATCAAAAAACGCACTAAATGGTATTGGACGGTATTGGCCGATGTCGGCCATTATTCAGCCAATAAAAAATATCGAGATTTTCTGCGATTCACGGGAAGCCAAGAAATTCCGGAATAAAGCAGGAAACGGAGCAAATCGCGGGCGTGCCGACAAGAGCGGCCGCCCAGTAAGGAGGAGGTTTTATGGGGCGGATATCTGCCGCACGACAATTGCCGCTTGCCGCGGCGGCCGGCCTGTTGCTGGCGGCCTGCACGCAGGCGCCGGACATGTCGGGCATCGCCGCCGAGCGCGAGCGTTCGGTCAAGCGTTACGACATCAGCCAGGCCATCGCCGGCAATGGCAAAGTCATCGTTGTCGGTACCCAGAGCGGGGTGGCGCTGATCTCGCGTGACCAGGGCGCAACCTGGCAGCGCCAGACGCTCGGCCAGACATCGCTGGTCGATATCGCGGTCTGCAATGACAAGACTTTCGTCGCCATCGACCACTATCACAAGGTGTGGTCGGCCGACGCCGACGGCAAGAACTGGCAGTCGGTCCAGCTCGACCAGCCGCGCACGCCGCTGGCCGTGGCCTGCAGCCCGCAGGGTGGCTGGTGGGTGGCTGGCACCAACGCCGTGATCGCCGGCAGCGCTGACAGGGGCAAGACCTGGCAGGTCACCGACCTCGGCGAGGACACCCAGATCACCGCCCTGCAGTTCATCGATGCCAAGCGCGTCGTGGCACTGGGCGAATTCGGCCTGACCGTGATGTCCGATGACGGCGGCACGACCTGGAAGAAGGGGCCGAAGATTCCCGGCGACTTCTACCCCTACGCCGCGCTGTTCCGCGATGCCCACGAAGGCTGGGTGAGCGGCATCGCCGGCCAGATGCTGCATACCCGCGACGGCGGCCAGACTTGGCACAAGCAGGTCAATGCCACGCAGGCTGCGCTGAACCGCTTGTTCGTGCACGACGGCGTGCCCTACGGCACCGGCAACGGCGGCATCGTCGCCCGTCTCGACGGCGACAGCTGGCGCAACGTCCCCTATCCCGATCCGCTGCCCATGTTCCTCGGCGGCGGAGCTTCCCTGCCCGGCCAGGCGGCGGTCGTCATCGGCGGCCCCGGCGGGCTGCTGCGCGCCGTCGGCACGGCGAACAACAAATAGATCCGGGAGCGAGTCACACCATGGTTAGCCAAATCCGTCATTCCATTACCCATCGCCTGCATCAGGGCGAGGAGTGGATTTTCCGCAATCCGAAGATCGTGCTGTCGCTGGTTCTCGCCGTGACGCTGCTTTTCGGCATCGCGCTGCCCAAGCTGCGCGTATTTACCGACTTTTCCGACCTGCTGCCGCAGAACCACGGCTACATCAAGGTCTACAACCGCCTGAAGGAGAATTTCGGCGGCGCCAACATGCTGGTCATGGCTATCGAGGTCGAGCAGGGCACCATCTTTAACGACGACACCCTGAAGCTGATCCACGAGGCGACGCAGGGCATCGACAACCTGCCCGGCGTCAACCACAACCTGGTGACCAGCCTGACCCACCGCACGGCGCGCAAGGTCTTCCTCGACGACCAGGGCGGTTTCGCCTCCGAGTCCTACTACGACCCGCTGAAGCCGACGCGCACCGTCGCCGAACTGGAGCAGTTGAAGAAGGACGTCATCGCCAACCCGACCATCTACGGCCTGCTCGTCTCGCCCGACATGAAAGCGGCGCTGATCAAGGCCCAGCTCAACGAAGGCGACATCGACTACCCGGCCACCTTCGCCGCGCTGCAGGAAGTGCGCAAGGCGCTGGCCAAGCCGGGGCACCAGATCTACGTCACCGGCAATCCGGTGCTCACCGGCTGGGTCTATACCTACCTGAACCAGATCGTCGAGATCATGGCCTATACGCTGGCCCTGCTGGCGACGCTGCTCATCGTCTATTTCCGCCGCTTCTACGGCATCGCGCTACCGCTGCTCGGCATCGCGCTGTCGTCGATCTGGGGCCTCGGCTTCATGGCCGCGATGGGCATCAATCTGGAACCGCTGTCGCTCCCCATCCCCTTCCTGATCGCCGCCCGCGCCACCTCGCACGGCGTGCAGCTGGTGGTGCGCTATTACGAGGAACTGGCGGTCGTCCATGACGGCAAGAAGGCGGCGCGCAATGCGCTGGATGCGCTGTTCCGTCCGGGTTCGCTGGCCATCATCGTCGATGCGGTCGGTATCGCCGTGCTGGTGCTGGGGGCCGCCCCCTTCAACCACAAGCTCGGCCTGGCCGCCGGCTTCTGGGGGTTCTCGGTCATCTTCACAGTGCACTTCATGGTGCCGCTGGCCCTGACGGTGCTGCCGGCACCGAAGGAACACGCCAACGGCAACGAAGGCGTGCGCAACTTCCTGGCCAAGGCCATGGCGCTGACCGGCGGCACCGACGGCGGGGCGCGTTCCATCCTGATCTTGACCCTGATCGGCGCCATCGGCGGCGCCTACCTGGTCGGCAAGGTGCAACTTGGCGAATCCGAGCCCGGCTCGCCGCTGCTCCATCGCGACCACGACTACAACATCTCGACCAAGGCGATCAACACGCGCTTCCCGGGTTCCGAGGAACTGCACGTCGTGGCCCGCACCGACGACAAGGGCGGCATCAAGCGCCCCGAGGTGATGGCCGCCATCGAACGCTTCCAGGCGCACATGCTGTCCGACCCGCAACTGGGCGGCACCAAGGCACTGCCGGGGGTTGTCCGTGTGGTCAACAAGCTGACCCACAACGACGATCCGCGCTGGATGCAGCTGCCCGACACGGCCGACGAAATCGGCGGCCTGATGTTCGCCTACATGGCCTCCAGCCCGATTCCGGGCGCCTTGAAGGAGTTCATCACGCCGGACGAGAACGAAGCCGACATGGTCTTCTACTACAAGGACCACCAGGCCGACACCATCAACCGCATCGTTGCGCTGGCCGAGGAGGGCATCAAGCAGATCGAGAAGGAAGTGCCCGGCCTGCACGTCGAGCTGGGCGGCGGCATCATCGGCGTTACGGCGGCCGGCAACCAGGCGCTGCACACCGACCACATGATCATCATCCCGGCGGTCATGATCCTGGCCTTCGCCATCGTCATGGTCTATTACAGCTCGCTGCATGCCGGCTGGCTGATGATCCTGCCCATGCTGTTCTCGACGCTGATGACCTACGCCTACATGGGGGCGCTCAACATCGGCATCAACGTCAATACCGTGCCGGTCATCGCCGTCGGCGTCGGGGTCGGCATCGACTACGCGGTCTATTTCATGGACCGCATCCGCGAGGAATTCGCCGAGCTGCGCGACATCAAGCAGGCCGTCATCAACGCCGTGGCGACCACCGGCTACGCCGTCAGCTTCACCGCCGTGACGCTGATCGCCGGCGTCGTGATGTGGATCTTCATGTCCGACCTGCGCTTCCAGTCGGATGCCGCCGTCCTCCTTTCTTTCATGCTCATCGTCAATGCGATCGCCGCCGTGCTGATCGTGCCGTCGTGGTGCGTGGTCTTCAAGCCGCAGTTCGTGACCGCCATCCACTACGACGAGGACGGGGTGCTCGAGAACGATTAACAGCGATTAACAACACTCCGGCCCGACCGGGGGGAACAGCAAGCAATTTTCCGACAACACCATTGGGGGTAAATCCATGGAGACAAACTTGAATACGGGAAGGCGTCTGTCGCTGCTGGCGGCGGTGCTCATTGGCAGCATCGCAACGCAGGCATGGGGCAGCGAACTTCCCTCGCTGGGCGAGGATTCCTCGCCCTGGCAGGTCGATCTGACCTACGAGAACCACACGGTCAAGCGCGAGCACACCGGGTTGGCCAAGTTCCGCAATACCATGCAGGCCGAGTTCGACAAACGCGCCAGCAACGGCTGGGGCATCCACGGCATCCTGCGCGGCAGCTGGGACGGCGTGTATCGCATGAACAGCAAGGAGTACGGCAATGATGCGGGCGGCTCGATCACTTCGCAATCGACCGTCAATGGCAGCCTGGTGACGGTGCCCTGGGGCGTCGGCGCGCCGCCGGCCCCGCCGTTCAACACCGCACTGGGTGGGCTGGCCCAGTTCCCGGCGACCTATCCGAATAATCCCAACACCGGCCTGCGCGTCCTCGGCGACCGCTGGCATGGTACCGACGGCGGCGTCGGCTTCGCCGTGCCGGTCC
>DATGXM010000034.1:0-7377 GCA_035298985.1 Azonexus sp.
GGTCGACGACTGGCTGCCCGACTTGGCGAAGCCGTTGCGCGTGTCCTGGTCGGGCGACGAGAGCTTCAGCATCTTGCTGCGGTTCTGGACGTTGCGGAAGATATAGACCGGTCCGGTCGCTGCCACCGTCGTCGCCACGCCCAGCGTCGTGCTGTCGATGTAGTTGCCCCAGATGCGCACGTTGCGGTCGCCGCCTTCGGCTTCGATGCCATCGTCCCAGGTGTTGCGGATCAGGTTGCCGTTGATGTCGGAGTCGTAGTTGGGGAAACCGGTGGTGCTGAAATTGCAGCAACCGCCGATAGCGTCGTTGTAGTAGTTGCCGCTGCTGCCGCCGACGATTTCGTTGTAGCGGATGACGTGGTTGCCGCCACAATTCTCCAGTGTGACGCCCTGCGGTCCTTCCGGGTGGCCGAGCGACCAGCTGTTGGCCGTGTAGCGCGGATCGTGGATGGTGTTGCGCTGGATGATGACGCGCTCCATGTTCTGATTGGAGCAGACGGCATGGACCGCCGAGTCGTAATTGACCCCGAGGTTACCTTCGTTGCTGCTGCCTTTCAGTCGGCCCCAGCCGCTGATGTCGTTGTCCTCGATGATCACGTCGTGGGCGCCATCGAGCAGGCGGATGGCATCCTGGCGGGCGCCCTTGAGGTTGAAGCCGCGCAGGATCACGTAGGGTGCCGAGATGGTGACGTTGTAGGTCTGGCTGTTGCCGCCGTCGATGGTCGAGCGGGTGCCGGCCGGCGGGGTGTACAGCACGTAGCCGGTCGGGCTGCCGCCCGAGGTGATGGCCAGCGTCTGTGAACTGCTCGGCACGGAGACTGTGCGGGCGACCGGGAAGGTTTGCTGCCAGGTCGCGACGCGCACTTCGGCCACCGGGTTCTGGCCCGGCATGCCGACCTGGATCGCGTAGCTGGTGCCCGGCGAGAGCTGCACCAGGCTACCCCGGCACTCGCCGTTGCGGCTGTCGTACCACAGTGGCAAACCGGTCTTCCAGGTGGTTTCGCCGAACTTGTGGTAACGCACCGTGCAGCCGGCGCTGCCCGGATTGGACGTCGGTTTCCAGTAGACGCCGATCGACTCGAAAGTCGCTACCGCCCGCGTGTTGGTCGACGGCAGGGTTTGCGGCGGCTCGGTTCCCGTGGGGGCCGGTTCCGGCGCCGGGGTCGGCGTGGGTGTTGGCGTAGGCGTTGGAGTGGGTGTCGGGGTAGGCGTCGGTTCGGGAGCCAAAGCACCGACGCTGACGACGCCAGCGGCATTGATGTTCACGGTCTGGCTGCCGACCGGAATCTTCCAGACGCCGTCGGTCTTGGTGGCGCTGGCGGTGACAGTGGTGCACCCGACGTTGAGCAGGGTGACGAATTCGGCGGTCGCCGACTTGGCCGTACTGGCGAAGCGGCCGTGCCATTGCTGGGCGCCGCTGCTCGGCGCCACGGAAAACTGGTTGTTCTGGCTGAAACGCACGGTCGGCCCGGCGAGCTGGGTGACGCACAGCCGCTGGGTGCCGTTCTGGATCGAAATCTGCCGGTCGTTGACCGCGGTCATCTGATTGATGGCGTGGATGTTCCATTCCCACTGCCGGCTGGTTGCCGAGGCCAGGTTGTCGTATACGAGAATCAGGTTGGGGCGCAGATAGACCAGGGAGCGCACCGCCTTGCTCAGGTTGCCGCCGTAGGCCGCGGTGGCATCGCCGGTGACGATGTCGTACGCGGCCGAGGTGGAGAACTGGGTGAGCTTGCCGGTGCCCATCCTGCCGTTCTGCTCGTAGAATTGCTGGCCTTGGCCGCCGTCGTAGGTGATGGCGTTCTTGGCCTGGGTGGTCTTGTACCAGCCCTTCCAGTGCGGCGAGTTGTAGCTGTCATAGTAGCCCGATTCGATGGCCAGGCGCTGACCGCCGGCATTGATCACGAAGCTGTTCTGGTCGGCGTGGCTGTGGTTGTAGGCACCGTAGGGCGGCGGGCTGGACTTGAAATAGACCGAGGTGCGTGCCGTGTTCGACAGGTCGCTGTGCATGGCCACCTGGCCGCTGCCGGGCATGGCCAGCGCGTTCGGTGTACCGGCCGGGAAGGGCGCCGGCTCGGTGAAATCGGCCGGCGGCGCCATCAGGTATTCAATGCGGGTCTGCAGTTCGCCGGTCAGCCGGCTGGCGTGCCAGCGCCCGAGCGGAGTCGGGGCGAAATAGGTGTAACCGGTGCCGTAGCGCGCCTGGTGCTCGTTTTCGTTCATCTCGAAGCCGTCGCCGAACACCGTCGTACCGCCGGCCATGCCGGGCGGCGTGAAATAGGTGAACTGGCGGCTCCAGTTGCGTACCCAGGCCTTCTGGGCGAGGTTGATGCCGGTCGCGTAGCGCAACTGGTACCACATCGGCAGCAGGTCGCCGATGTCCCAGAAGCCCTGTGCATTGGCGTTGGCAAAGCTGCCTTCCTCGGTACCCCAGGGATTGGTCAGGTTGAGCGCCAGCGGCAAGGTATTGGGCAGCCAGGTCGCCCCGGCTTCGCTGAGGTCGCCGGCGAGTTGCGTCGAGATCACGGCGATGGCGGTCAACGTCCGGTTGCCCTGCGACTCCCGAGGATACTTGGCGATCCGGGAACGCGAACCGATGATGTCGTTGTACATGTCGCCGACGCGCACGCGCAGCATGCTGAGGATCTGCGTGCGCTGGGTCGAGGTGAGGCGTGGATAGAGCCAGTCGTAGCCGGTGGCCACGGTCCACGCCAGCATGCGCGCCGAGGCGTCGTTACCGGCCTTGGTGTAGTCGGTGGCGCCCTTGGGGTCCCACGCGGTGAGGTTCATGACGCGGCGCACGGCTTCGCGGCAGTAGCTGTCCTGGCCGGTGTAGACGCAAGCCTGGAGGGCGGCGAGGGCGTTCTTGCTGAAATTGTAGGCGTCAGTGGGCCCGGAGCCGGTGCTGGGCAGCGACTCGGTAAGGCGCCCGCTGACCTCGGTGAGCAAGGTATTGACGGCGTTCTGGCGCTGGCTCTTCATGGTGGCCAGCGTTGCCGTGTCAGGCAGGCTGCGCGGGTGGGCCTTGGCGGTCACCGTGCTGAGGATGGTGCTGGTCTTGGGGACCAGGAAAGGCTTGGCGTTGGGGCCGACGATGAACTTGCGGGTCACGCTGCTGCCGCCGCCGGCATAGCTGACCGTCCAGCTGTAGGTGCCGGCCGGCAGGTTTTCGTCCCAGTTGGCCCAGTTCTGGCTGGCCGGCAACGTCCGCGTGTGGCCGTCGGGGTAGATCAGATTCAGGGAATAGGAGGCGCTGGTGCTGACATCGGGCCAGCTGAAGTCCGGCGGGTTCTGTTCGACCACCGCGCAGTCGCGCGGGCGGATGTCCTGGGCCAGCGGGTCGCTGCTGACCATCCAGTCGGTTTGCGGGTTGGGCACGCAAGAAGAGGCAGTCTGCGCGGCTGCCGGGAAGGCCGACAACAGCCCCACGACGATCAGGCTGATAAGAAAGAGCGCCTGGACGAAGAGCGGGGCGACCCGATGCAAACCATGAACCTGGAGCTTAGAAATTGATTGGCTCAAGATATTTACCCTTCAACGTGTCAAGAATCCACACCACGACGTTGGCGAGATAGTCATTTCATGGGGAACCGGGAAGCGGCAGCAGAAGAACGCCAGCTTCCCCTCGAGAGCAGGTTCGACACGTGATTGATGCAAGCTATCCGTGGCGGGCGTAGGCCAATTGGCCCATACCCCTTCCGGCGCGCCATCCCGCCGGCTTGTGTCAGCGGCCGACCCGGCCAGCATGGTCCAAATGGCGCAGCCCGGCGGGCCGCCCGAACACGCGGCTTAAAAGAATCCCGATCTAGCCTATGGATCAGTCCGGCAAAAGCGTTGTCCTGCCGCCGTGCATATTTTTCGAGGGTGTCGCCGTGAATCCACAACTTCGCGCCTTATGGCTGCCGTTGGCCGTCGCCATGCTGGCCCTGGCGGGCTGCGGTCAGGATCTCGACGCTGCCGCCGGCGGCCAGGTAGCCGCCACGGTCAATGGCAAGGCCATCGTCTTTCACCAGATCGCCGATCAGGCCCATATGGACGATAGCGGGCAGCCGCCATCGCCACCCAGCAAGGAAGCCGTCGATACCCTGGACCGCCTGATCGACCAGGAGCTGCTCGCCCAGCGGGCGCAGGAAATGAATCTCGACAAGGACCCGACGGTGATGCGCGAAATGGAGGCCGTGCGCCACCACATCCTCGCCCAGGCCTACGTCAATCGGGGCATGCGCGTGGTCGAGGCGAGTTCCGACGATATCAACCGCTTCTACCAGGATCATCCCGGCCTCTTCGAGCAGCGCCGCGTCTATTACTTCCAGGAACTGATCACCCATGTCGGCCACGAGCACCTCGATGTCTTCCGGCAACTGGTCGCCACCAGCGGCAAACTCGACGACATCGCCAACTGGTTGAGCGAAAACGATCTGCCCTTCCAGCGCGTCATCTCGATCAAGACGGCCGAGCAATTGCCGGCCGGGCTGCTGCCGCGGCTGGCCATGATGCAAAACGCCCAGGTGACGATATTCGAAGGCAACGACACCCTGAACATCGTGCAGCTGATCCTGTCGCAGCCGGCGCCGATCAGCCTCAGCGACGCGACGCCGACCATCGAAAAGATGCTGCTCGACGAAAAACGCCAGGCCTTCATGCGTGAAAAGGCCAGCCAGCTGCGCGAAAAAGCCGATATCCGCTACCTCGGCCCCTTTGCCCGCGATCCCGACGCGGCGGCGCCCAGCGCAGCCCCGACAGCCCCGGCCCCGACGGCCCCGGCACCACCCGCCACGGACGTCACCCACATCAACAAGGGACTGTCGCGCGTCCTCTGATCCTGCACGTCACCTTCTCAAGGATGAAAGGAAAACCAGCATGAAACCGTACCTGAGAAAATTCACGCACTGGCTGGCCACCCTGGCCTGCCTCGGCTGTCTGGGACTCTCCGGCCCCTTGTTGGCGGCCGACGATACCCTGGGGCCGGGCGACAGTATCCGTGTCACCGTCTTCGAGAACCCCGACCTGACTACCGAGGCACGCATCTCGGCCAACGGCTTCATCCGCTTTCCGCTGCTCGGTAACGTCAAGCTCGACGGCCTGAGTTCGGTGGCGGCCGGCGAACGCATTGCCCAGCTGCTCAAGGACGGTAATTTCATCCGCGATCCGCAGGTCAACGTCGCCCTCGTCCAGGTGCGCAGCCGCCAGGTGTCGGTGCTCGGCCAGGTCACGCGGCCGGGACGCTACGCCCTCGACGAGACGAGCACCACGGTCACCGACATGCTGGCCCTGGCCGGCGGCATCGCGCCGACCGGCGACGACGTGGTGACCCTGGTCCGCCAGCGCAACGGCAACACCGAGCGCCGCGACATCGACCTGGTGCAGATGTACCGCAGCGGCGACATGACGGCCAACCTCGAGGTCGAGAACGGCGACACGGTCTTCGTGCGCCGGGCGCCGATGTTCTACATCTACGGCGAAGTGCAGCGCGCCGGCAGCTACCGGCTGGAGAGCGACATGACCGTCATGCAGGCCCTGTCGCTGGGCGGCGGCGTCACCGTGCGCGGCACCGAGCGCGGCATCCGCATAGCCCGCCGCAATGCCGACGGCGTGCTGGCGCGCAGCGAAGTCCAGCTCGGCGACCATGTCCAGCCTAACGACATCATCCAGGTCCGGGAAAGCCTGTTCTAGGTTTCCAGCCCCTCTTTCAGCGAGCCCACCGCCATGAATCCCTATCTCCTGCTCGCCGCCGTCCGGGCACGCTTCCGTATCCTGCTCTTCGTGCTCGGGACCACCGTGCTGGTCACCCTCGTGGTCAGCCTGGTGATGCCGAAGACCTATGTCGCCAAGGCCGCCGTGCTGGTCGACAGCAAGGACGACCAGCAGATGCACACCGCGACCCCGGAGGCCAACCTGCGCGAACGCATTTCCTACCTGCAGACCCAGGTCGACATCATCACCAGCCAGAAGGTGGCGCGCAAGGTGGTGGAGAGCCTGGAGCTGGCCAAGCAGCCGGAATCCCGCGAAGCCTTCGCCAAGGCCACCGACGGCGACGGCTCGATCGAGGACTGGCTGGCCATGACGCTGCTGCTCGACCTGAAGACCGACACTACGCAGAGCAGCATCATCCAGATCGCCTTCCCGTCGCCCGACGCGCAATTCTCGGCGTTGGTCGCCAATGCCTTCGCCAAGGCCTACGTGGCGACCGCCCTCGAACTGCGCGTCGCGCCCACCCGCCAGACCGCGGCGTGGTTCGACGAGCAGATCCGCGAACTGCGCGGCAACCTGGAACGGGCCCAGTCCCGCCTGACCGCCTACCAGAAGGAAAAGGGCCTGGTCGACGAGCGCTACGACGTGGAAAGCCTGGCCCTCTCCGACATTGCCGGCGAGGTGGCCAAGGCGCAATCCCGGCGCGCCGGCGCACCCGGCCCCGAAGTGCGTGAAAGCTCGTCCAGCCAGAACATCCGCACCGAGTTGATGCGCGCCGAGAGCAAGCTGCAGGAATACACCGACCGGCTCGGTACCAGCCATCCCTCGTACCAGCGGCAACTGGCCGAAACCCAGCGCCTGCGCAGCATGCTGCGGGCCGAAGGCGGTCCCGATGCGCCCGGGCCGACGGCGCAGAACCGGCGCCGCGTCGCCGAATTGCGCGACGAGCTGGAAAACCAGCGGGCGCGGGTGCTGCAACTCAAGGAATACCGCGACCAGCTCGCTGTGCTCACCCGCGATGTCGACATCGCCCAGAAGGCCTACGAGACGGCCATGCAGCATTCGGTGGAAAACCGCGTCGAGAGCCGAGCCAACCTGACCAACATCAGCGTCCTGCACCCCGCCGTGCCGCCCTTCAAGGCGACGCGCCCGATCATGCTGCTCAACCTCGCGCTGGCCGTCGTCGTCGGCACCCTGCTCGGGCTGTGCATCGTCTACCTGATGGAGATGCGCGACCACCGCGTCCGTTCCCGGCGCGACCTGCGCAACGAATGGCCGGTCCCCGTCCTCGCCGAACTGTCCTCGTGGCAACCCGAAACCGGCCGCCTACCCGGCCCGGCCAACGGCTTCCCCGCTTTACCCAATCCCGGTTGAGGAGCAATCATGGCCCACGACAACGTTCTTCCCCTCGAAGGCAGCAGCCGCGTCATCCCCCACGACGATCATCAGCTCGGCGCCATCCTGGTCGACGAAGGCAAGCTCAAGGCGGCCGATCTCGACCGCATCGTCGATCTGCAGCACCGGCGCGGCCTGCTCTTCGGCGAGGCCGCCCGCCGCCTCGGCCTGCTCGACGACGAGGATGTCGAACAGGCCCTCGGCCGCCAGTACGGCCTGCCGCAACTGCTGCCCGGCGACGCCGGGGCGAGCACCGAGCTGATCGCCGCCTTCCAGCCGCGCCACCGGTGC
>DATGXM010000035.1:0-8156 GCA_035298985.1 Azonexus sp.
GGTCTCGACGGCGGGCACCGACTTCCCGGCGCGGCTGTGCGTCGCTTGGGAAGCGGCAGCCCTTGCGGCCGAAAGCCTCGGAGTGCGCGTCTGCCTGCAGCGCACGGGACTGGTGCTGAGCAAAGACGGCGGCCTGCTGGCGCGCATGATTCCGCCGTTCAAGCTGGGCATGGGTGCCAGGGTGGGCGACGGCAAACAGTGGATGAGCTGGATACATATCGATGACCTTGTCGCGATCATGTTGCGCCTGTTGCGCGACGGGCAGATGCACGGCCCCTATAACGCCACCTCCCCGCAACCGGTCACCAACGCCGAGTTCACCCGGCTCCTGGCCGCGGCGCTGCACCGCCCCGCGCCCTTTGCGGCCCCCGCTTCGCTGCTGAAACTGAGCATGGGCGAATCGGCCAGCCTGCTGCTGGAAGGGCAGCGTGTCTTGCCCAAGCGCCTGCTGGCGGCGCACTGCCACTTTGCCCATCCCGATCTGGCGAACGCTTTGGGCGATCTGCTGTCTGATTCAGGCGATTGACGCCATGGCCCTGGACCGTGGCGGATTTCCGTATTGCTCCAATCTGTGGCATCCTTCGCACCCTTAAAACTATTATTCCTGTCGTCCCGACCCTCGGTAGGCTACGACAGTGGAGGGGTGGCAGCAATGAAACGTGTGGACGATTTCCGTCTGCGCTTTGGCAAGCGTGAGATAGTGCCGATCATGATCGGCGGCATGGGCGTGGACATCTCCACCGCCGAACTGGCATTGGAGGCGGCGCGGCTGGGCGGTATCGGCCATATCTCGGACGCCATGCTGCCGACCGTCAGCGACCGGCTCTACGACACCGGCTTCGTCAAGGAAAAGCTCCAGCAGTACAAGTTCAACATCGACAACTCCGACAAGTCGGTGGTGAAGTTCGACCTCGGCCATATCGCCGAATCCACCCGTTTGCACGTCAGCAAGACCATGGAAGCCAAGCGCGGCGAAGGCATGGTGTTCATCAACTGCATGGAAAAGCTGACGATGAACGCGCCGCGCGAGACGCTGACGGTGCGCCTGCGTAGCGCGATGGACGCGGGCATCGACGGCATCACGCTGGCGGCCGGCCTGCATCTGGGCTCGTTCGCGATGATCGAGGACCATCCGCGCTTCCGCGACGTCAAGCTGGGCATCATCGTCTCCAGCCTGCGCGCATTGCAGCTGTTCCTGCGCAAGAACGCCAGAACCAACCGCCTGCCCGACTACGTCGTGGTGGAAGGCCCACTCGCCGGCGGCCACCTCGGCTTCGGCATGGACGACTGGATGAAGTACGACCTGCGCACCATCACCAACGAGGTGCTGCAATACCTGCGCGACGAGAAGCTGGACATCCCGGTGATCCCGGCCGGCGGCATCTTCACCGGCAGCGATGCGGTGAGCTTCCTCGAAGAAGGCTCCGCCGCAGTGCAGGTGGCGACCCGCTTCACCGTGGCCGACGAATGCGGCCTGCCGAAGGACGTGCAGCAGGAATACTTCAAGGCCAGCGAGGACGACATCGAGGTCAACGGCATCTCGCCGACCGGCTACCCGATGCGCATGCTGAAGGCCAGCCCGGCCATCGGCTCCGGCATCCGTCCCGGCTGCGAATCCTATGGCTACATCCTCGACAGCAACGGCCGCTGCTCCTACATCGACTCCTACAACCGCGAAGTGGCAGCCCATCCGGGTGAGAAAAAGATCCAGGTGTTCGACAAGACCTGTCTGTGCACCCACATGCGCAACTTCAAGCTGTGGACCTGCGGCCATTACACCTACAAGCTGAAGGACACCACGAACAAATTGGCCGACGGTAGCTACCAGGTGCTATCCGCGGAACACATCTTCCACGACTACCAGTTCAGCACCGACAACAAGATCGCACTGCCAGAGAAGACATAACTCTTGAATTCGGCGGCGGCTCCTCATTGTTTCTTGAACTCGGCCTTGTACTTGCCCAGTATGTGAAGCAAAAGAAGCACGGCGATGATGCGTGGATACACCTTCATTGCCATTTCTATGGCGCTCGGCATCCGTTCCTCTGCTATGGCATCAAGAGCGCCCGCGCCGATCGGAACCATTGCAAGCTGCAAAACAATGACAAAAAGCCAGAGTGCGAGCACCGAGGCTGTCCGAGCCCATGGCTGCATGAAGCGCAAACCCGCGGCCAGAATTATCAAAAATGCGCCGACTGACAGAAAAAACCATTGCCCGCTGAGGATGCCATCGTAAATCCAATTACAGCCTACATATACGAAGCCGAGCATCAAGATCAATAAAGCTGTCCGCAACGCAAGTCGATCGGTTTTTGGTAAACACAACTGGATCCATTTCATAGAAACACCTCCTGATTCGCGCCCTCCACGATGGGAGCCAAGTTTGCTTTCCGACGCCAGAATTCCCGCATGAATGATCTGCCAGTTCTCGCGCACGTACGCTATTGCGAGGTAGTTGAAGGCATCACAGGCTGGAAATCGTCGTAACCAACGACACCTTGTTGTTCCTGATTAAACAGGAGCAGCAAATGGTTGCGATCATCAATATCCAGATGATTCACTCTGATACTGGAGTCCGCATATCTTTTGTATTGAAGCAGGGCATTGTCTTGAACGCAATAAATAGTCCGGCTTGCTCCCTGAAACAAATAGAGTCGCCGACTCTTGGCATCGAAGCGGTAAGCGGTTATTTGGGGAAGTTCATTCGAAAGCATTTTCCTGACGTGTTTCCATGCGCGGCCTTCATAAATGAGTTCCAGCAAAATGGACTCCTTTTCGGGTAGCTCAGCTCGATAAAGCGGAATTTCCCGGGTAGCATCATTCGCGACCTTGCCGATGCTCAGGAGATATTCGTTGCCCTCCTGGAGTCGGCTCTCCAGGCCGGAACCGTCCAGAACAGGAGAGAACATCATGATGGGCTTTCCCTCGTCGTTGTAAACGATGGGGACGAAACTGGAGTGGCCGATCTGCAGAGTGCTGTGCGTGACATCTCCATACAGTACGGCCAGCACTTCTACCTGATAGGAAAAGTGGGTCGAAGTCTCTATCTTCTTCCCGTTTTTCAGGGGTTGATATTGCACCACCTTGTCGATCTTGTTCACTTTCCCCTTGATCAGCGTCTCAATGTTGCCTGCCGCCTTGGCCAATGGGGAATAAAAAAGCAGGGATGCCGAAGCGGCTGGGGGGATAAGTAAAAGAATGAGCAGAAATGCGAACCGTATACAACAATGCCAAGGCGCAACAATTTGCTTTGCCAGTTTTTTCAGCATGACTCCTCCTCGGATTTACTCTGCCACCAAACTGAATTCTATTGCAGGCTATGCCTTAATTGCGGTATTTTTCAAATACATTCAGATAGCTGGGCGTTACGCGGCACCAAATGCCGATAACGCGGACAACAAATAATCCGAAAAGGGAAAAAAGCATGCCATTTATTTCTGCGCGAAAAATTGCCGTGTGTGCACTGTTGTCGGCCATGCTTTTGCCGGGATGCGGCACTCCGCCAAAAGAAAAGCTACTTGCCCCGCCGATGCCATCTCCGGCGCAAATTCCAATGTCCAGCCAAATGGTTAAACCCGGTATGGCGTTTGCTCGTGGGCATCAAGAGCGGGGGAGGGTGGAGCACAATCCGAACTCGGATGCTGATTTCAATACCGAGGCTTACGACCGGATAGTCGACAACCCGTTCCTGGACGTGATCCAGAACCCGCTGTCGACTTTTTCCATCGATGTGGATACCGCATCCTATGCGAACGTGCGGCGCTTCATCACCGGCGGCAAGCTTCCCCCGCCCGACGCCGTGAGGATCGAGGAGCTGGTCAATTACTTCACCTACGATTATCCCCAACCAAAGGGAGATGCACCGTTTTCCTTCACTACCGAATTGAGCGACGCTCCCTGGCATCCCGGTCACAGGTTGCTCCTCGTGGGGCTGCAGGGTGTCAGGATCCCAACCGACAAGCTTCCGCCAGCCAACCTGGTCTTCCTGATCGATGTGTCCGGCTCGATGGCTGCCGAAAACAAGCTGCCGCTGTTGATCCAGTCCTTCAAATTGCTGGTCGGGCAGCTTCGTCCTCAGGACAAGGTCGCCATTGTCGTATATGCGGGCAGCGCCGGGCTGGTGCTGCCTGCTACCGGCGGCGACAGGAAGTCGGAAATACTCGCAAAACTTGACTCCCTGCAGGCCGGGGGAAGCACTGCAGGCGGTGAGGGGATCCAGCTTGCTTACCGGGTCGCAAGGGAGAATTTCATCAAGAACGGGAACAACCGGGTGATACTCGCCACCGACGGGGACTTCAATGTCGGCGCTTCCAGCGATGCGGAAATGGAGCGATTGATTGAGGAAAAGCGCAGAGACGGTATATTTCTGAGCGTCCTGGGTTATGGCATGGGGAATTACAAGGATTCCAAGATGGTGGAACTGGCCGACAAGGGTAACGGAAATTACGCCTACATCGACAGCCTGCTGGAGGCCAAGAAGGTACTGATCACCCAGTTCGGCGGGACGATGATGACCATCGCCAAGGACGTCAAGCTGCAGGTCGAGTTCAACCCCGCCAAGGTGAAATCCTACCGGCTGATCGGGTATGAAAAACGGATGCTTCGGGCGGAAGATTTTGCGGACGACAAGAAGGATGCCGGTGAACTCGGTTCAGGGCATACCGTCACCGCCCTGTACGAAATTGTGCCTGCGGACGGCGCGACTGGCACAAGGCAAAATCTCACCTACCAGACGACACAGGTCAAGGCCGATGCCGGCAGACGCCCTGAGCTTGCGACTATCCGTTTTCGCTACAAAAAGCCCGATGAAGACAAAAGCCGCGAGTTGTTGAATACCATCCCTGCAACCCATATCGGGATCGAACAGTCCAGTGAAAACCTCCGGTTTGCAGCTTCTGTGGCCGAATGGGGAATGCTGCTCAGAAATTCCGAATACAAGGGTAATGCCAATAACGCCCAGATACTGGAACTTGCGCGCAAATCCAAGGGAGCAGATAGCACGGGGTACCGGGCCGAGTTCATCAGGTTGGTGGAATTGGCCGAATTGCATGGAAGCAAATAGAAATTTGGAATTTGAAGCATAACTGGCTGCAGCATCTTGCCAATTGGTTACCCGATGCGCTTGCTGGAAGCCAGCCCAACTATAGGCTCCAGCGGTGAATCATGATTATTGTTCTTCGATCTTCGCCCCTTCGGGTTTTCTGACTATCGCTCAGTATTGCCAACGAGGTCGCCTTGTCTCCGCAAAAATAAGTAGTTCTCTGTACTTGAAAAGGGGCGGGTCCGCCCCTATCATTAGCAGTCGCTGGCGGAGAGTGCTAACAATCCGCCTTCGCATTTCGTTAACTCACTGATTTTAGGAGAACCAAGCATGAAAATTCGTCCTTTGCACGATCGCGTCATCGTCAAGCGTGTGGAAGAAGTGCGCACGACCGCTTCCGGCATCGTCATTCCCGATGCGGCCACCGAGAAGCCGGATCAAGGCGAAGTCATCGCCGTGGGCAACGGCAAGATCGGTGACGACGGCAAGGTCCGTCCGATGAACGTCAAGGTCGGCGACAAGGTGCTGTTCGGCAAGTATTCCGGCCAAGCCTTCAAGATGGACGGCGTCGAATTCCTGCAGATGCGCGAAGACGACATCATCGGCGTGATCGAAGCCTAAGCAACCAATAAATTCAGGAGAAATAAACATGGCAGCTAAAGACGTTAAATTCCACGACGCCGCGCGCAGCAAGATGGTCGTCGGCGTGAACATCCTGGCCGACGCGGTCAAGGTCACTCTGGGTCCGAAGGGCCGCAACGTGGTGCTGGACCGTTCCTACGGTTCCCCGACCATCACCAAGGACGGCGTTTCCGTCGCCAAGGAGATCGAACTGAAGGACAAGTTCGAGAACATGGGCGCGCAGATGGTCAAGGAAGTGGCTTCCAAGACTTCCGACGTGGCCGGTGACGGCACCACCACCGCGACCGTGCTGGCGCAATCCATCGTTCAGGAAGGCATGAAGTTCGTCGCTGCCGGCATGAACCCGATGGACCTGAAGCGCGGCATCGACAAGGCAGTGCTGACTGCCGTCGAAGAGCTGAAGAAGATATCCAAGCCTTGCACCACCAGCAAGGAAATCGCCCAGGTCGGCTCGATCTCCGCCAACTCCGACACCGCAGTCGGCGACAAGATCGCCGAAGCGATGGACAAGGTCGGCAAGGAAGGCGTCATCACCATCGAGGATGGCTCCGGCCTGCAGGACGAGCTGGATGTGGTCGAGGGCATGCAGTTCGACCGCGGCTACCTGTCCCCGTACTTCATCAACAACCAGGATCGCCAGATCGCCGCGATGGAGAACCCCTTCATCCTGCTGCACGACAAGAAGATCTCCAACATCCGCGACCTGCTGCCCGTGCTGGAACAAGTCGCCAAGGCCGGCCGCCCGCTGCTGATCGTCGCCGAAGACGTGGACGGCGAAGCGCTGGCCACTCTGGTGGTGAACAACATCCGCGGCATCCTGAAGACCGTTGCAGTCAAGGCTCCGGGCTTCGGCGACCGCCGCAAGGCCATGCTGGAAGACATCGCCATCCTGACCGGCGGCACCGTGATCGCCGAAGAAGTCGGCCTGACGCTGGAGAAGGCTACCTTGGCAGACATGGGCCAGGCCAAGCGCATCGAAGTGGCGAAGGACAACACCACCATCATCGACGGCGCAGGCAAGACCGAAGCCATCCAGGCACGCATCGTCACCATCAACAAGCAGATGGAAGAGTCCTCCAGCGACTACGACAAGGAAAAGCTGCAGGAGCGCAAGGCCAAGCTGTCCGGCGGCGTGGCCGTGATCAAGGTCGGCGCTGCGACCGAAGTCGAGATGAAGGAAAAGAAGGCGCGCGTCGAAGACGCATTGCACGCTACACGTGCCGCCGTTGAAGAAGGCATCGTTCCCGGCGGCGGCGTGGCATTGCTGCGCGCCAAGGCTGCGGTATCCGGCCTGAAGGGCGACAACCACGACCAGGACGCCGGCATCACCATCGTGCTGCGCGCGATGGAAGCCCCGCTGCGCGCGATCGTCTCCAACGCGGGCGACGAGCCGTCCGTGGTCGTCAACAAGGTGCTGGAAGGCAAGGGCAGCTTCGGCTACAACGCCGCGACCGGCGAATACGGCGACATGCTGGCGATGGGCGTGGTCGATCCGACCAAGGTCACCCGCACCGCGCTGCAAAACGCCTCCTCCATCGCAGGCCTGATGCTGACCACCGCATGCATGGTCGCCGAATCGCCGGAAGACAAGCCGGCCGGCGGCATGGGCGGCGGCGATATGGGTGGCATGGGTGGTATGGGCGGCATGATGTAATAGAACCTGCTGCGCGATTCGATTGTGGCGTTGCGCGGTGCTCGAAATCCTCATGTACAAAATGTAAATTCCGGTTTCTCCGCGCCGTGCGCCTTGCACTCGAATCGCTCGCTACGGTTCTACTGCTGCAAAAACAAACCCCGCGTCACGCGGGGTTTGTCATTTGGCGCAATCCAGGTATAATGCGCGGCTTCTCGATTGGCGGTTGCTGCCAACCGGAATAGATGGCTCGGTAGCTCAGTTGGTAGAGCAGCGGATTGAAAATCCGCGTGTCGGTGGTTCGATTCCGCCCCGAGCCACCAGAACAAAGAAATTAAGCCCCTGTTCGCAGGGGCTTTTTTCTTGTCAAAACTCCTTAATAGTCTTGATTTATAAGGCTTTCACATGTCTCCCGCTGTCCTTGATTGTCTCTGATTGTCTCCCTGTATCCATGCTTTCCAGTGGGTAATAATGTGGGTAATGAAGGCGTTTTTGGTAGACTGTGGGTAATGACATTACCCGCAGGGGCGAAAAATGGGCAAATTGAACGACAAGGCAGTCCAAGCGGCGCAGCCGGGCGAGAAGGTGCGCAAGATCAGCGACGGCGACGGCCTGTCGCTGGTCGTGCAGCCGAACGGCTCTAAGCTATGGTGGCTGCGATATCGATTCGGCGGCAAGGAAAAGACGCTCTCGCTCGGTCAATATCCGCTGGTGACCCTCAAACAGGCTCGTGAGTGGGCATACGACGCCCGCAAGCTGCTGGCAGCCGGCAGCGATCCAGGCGAAGTGAAAAAAGCGGCAGCAGCCGAGGCTGCGCCCGCCTCTGCGCCAATCGGCGAG
>DATGXM010000036.1:0-25248 GCA_035298985.1 Azonexus sp.
ATTCTGCGCCAGGTAGCGACGGGTCGCACCGGTGGATGCCATACGCAGGTCGGTGTCGATGTTGACCTTGCGCACGCCGTGCTTGATACCCTCGACGATCTCCTCGACCGGCACGCCGTAGGTTTCCTTGATGGCGCCGCCGTACTGGCGGATCGTCGCCAGCCATTCCTGCGGCACGCTTGAAGAGCCGTGCATGACCAGATGGGTGTTCGGAATGCGCGCGTGGATCGCCTTGATGCGGTCGATGGCGAGGATTTCGCCGGTCGGCGGCCGCGAGAACTTGTAGGCACCGTGGCTGGTGCCGATGGCGATGGCTAGCGCATCGACGCCGGTCTTGGCGACGAAATCGGCCGCCTCGTCGGGATCGGTGAGCAGTTGCGCATGGTCGAGCTTACCGGCGGCGCCAATGCCATCCTCCTCGCCGGCCTCGCCGGTTTCCAGCGAGCCGAGGCAGCCTAGCTCGCCCTCGACCGAGACACCGATGGCGTGCGCCATCTCGACCACCTTGGCGGTGACGAGAACGTTGTAGGCGTAGGTGCTCGGCGTCTTGCCGTCCGGGCACAGCGAACCGTCCATCATCACGCTCGAGAAGCCACTGCGCATCGACTGCTGGCAGACCGCCGGCGAGGTGCCGTGGTCCTGGTGCAGGCAGACCGGGATGTCCGGGTACTGCTCGATGGCCGCCTCGACCAGCTTGCGCAGGAAGGGCTCGCCGGCGTACTTGCGTGCCCCCGCCGAGGCCTGCAGGATGACCGGGCTGTCGCAAGCTTCGGCCGCCTGCATGATGGCCTGGATCTGCTCCAGGTTATTGACGTTAAAGGCAGGCAGGCCGTAGCGATGCTCGGCGGCGTGGTCGAGCAGTTGGCGTAGGGAAATCAGGGCCATGGTGACTCCTCAGTGCAGGCGCGTTTGGGTGACGTGGCGGACGAGCCGCAACAGGTTGCAGGTATAGCCGTACTCGTTGTCGTACCAGGCGACGACCTTGACGAAGTGGGGGTCGAGCGCGATGCCGGCATCGGCGTCGAACACCGAGGGCATGCCGCAGCCGCGGAAATCGGTCGACACCACCTTGTCTTGCGTATAGCCGAGCACGCCCTTGAGCGGGCCGGACTCGGCGGCAGCCTGCATCGCGGCGCAAATGGCCTCGTAGCTCGCCGCGCGCTCCAGTTCGACGGTCAGGTCGACCACCGAGACGTCGGAAGTCGGCACCCGGAAAGCCATGCCGGTCAGCTTCTTGTCCAGTGCCGGAATGACCTTGCCGACGGCCTTGGCGGCGCCGGTCGAGGACGGGATGATGTTCTCCAGGATGCCCCGCCCACCGCGCCAGTCCTTGCCCGACGGCCCGTCTACCGTTTTCTGCGTGGCGGTGGCGGCATGCACGGTGCTCATCAGGCCGCGCTTGATGCCAAACTGGTCGTGCAGCACCTTGGCCACCGGGGCCAGGCCGTTGGTCGTGCACGAAGCGGCCGAGACGATGGCCTCGCCGGCATAGCAGTCGTGGTTCACGCCATAGACAAACATCGGCGTCTCGTCCTTGGCCGGCGCCGACTGCACCACCTTCTGCGCTCCCGCTTCGAGGTGCTGGCGGCAGCTCTGCTCGGTCAGAAACAGGCCGGTGGCCTCGATCACCACGTCGGCCCGCACACCGGCCCAGTCCAGCTCGGCCGGGTTCTTGACGGCGCTGAGGCGGATGCGGCGGCCGTTGACGATCAGCTTGTTGCCGTCGACCACGATGTCGCCGGCGAACTTGCCGTGCACCGAGTCGTGCTGGAGCAGGTAGGCGAGGTACTCCGGCTCAAGCAGGTCGTTGATGGCGACCACGTCGAGATCGGCGAATTCCGTCTGTTCGGCGATGGCCCGGAAGGCCATGCGCCCGATGCGGCCGAAGCCGTTGATGGCTACCCGTATGGGCATGGTTTGTCTCCTTGATGATGTGAATTCTGTGGACGTACGTTCCCCGTCATCCCCGCACAGGCGGGGATCCAGCACTTTCAAACCTCTGGATTCCCGCCTGCGCGGGAATGACAGCTAGGCGCTAGAAGTCGCCATCGGCGCCTCCGGCCCGCACGATGGCGCGCAGCACCGTCTGCACCAGGTTATCGACGGTCAGGCCGAAGTGCTGGTAGAGCGCCGGGGCGGGGCCGGATTCGCCGAACTCGTCGATGCCGAGCACCTCGCCATCGAGCCCGACGTATTTGCGCCAGATGTCGGTCTGCCCGGCCTCGACGGCGACGCGGGCGATTTCCGGCGGCAGCACGGCGTTCTTCCAGCTCGCCGGCTGGCGGTCGAAGCGCCGCGTGCAGGGCATCGACACCACGCGCACCGCGACCCCCTGGGCCTTGAGCGCGGCCTGCGCCTGCATGGCCAGCATCACTTCCGAGCCGGTGGCGATGATCAGCGCCTGCGCCGGGCCGTCGGCCTCGGCCAGCACGTAGCCGCCCCGGCTGGCACCTTCCGCCCGGCTGGCTTCGCCACCATACTGCGGGAGATTCTGGCGCGACAAGAGCAGGGCGGAAGGTCCGCTATCCGAGCCCATGCGTTCCAGCGCGTCGCTCCACGCGATGGCCGTTTCCAGCTCATCGCAGGGGCGCCAGACATCGAGTCCGGGAATGACGCGCAGGCTCGCCGCATGTTCGATCGGCTGGTGGGTCGGCCCGTCCTCGCCGAGACCGATGGAGTCGTGGGTCAGGACATGGACGACGCGCTGCTTCATCAGCGCGCTCATCCGGATGGCGTTGCGGGCGTAGTCGGAGAACACCGCGAAGGTGCCGCCGTAGGGAATCAGCCCGCCATGCAACGCGACGCCGTTCATGATCGCCGTCATGCCAAATTCGCGCACGCCGTAGGAGATGTAGTTGGGCACCTCCCCGTCGGCAGTCGCATGCAGCGCACGGCTGCCCTTGCCGGCGGTCAGGTTGGAACCAGTCAGGTCGGCCGAACCGCCGAGCATTTCCGGCACGCGGTCGACCAGGAAATCGAGGCAGTTCTGCGACGACTTACGGGTAGCGACCGCGCCGTCCTTGGCGCCTGCCATGGCGAGCAGGGCCTTGCGGATTTCCGGCCATTTCTCGGGCAGGCCGCCGGCCTGGGTGCGCTCGAACTCGGCCGCCAACTCCGGGTACTGCCGGCGGTAGGCGACGAACTTGACCTGCCATTCCGCCTCGGTGGCGGCGCCTGCCAGGCGGGCATCCCAGGCTTCGCGCAAGGCATTCGGCACCTCGAAAGGCGCATGCGGCCAGTTCAGCGCGGCACGGGTAGCGGCCACCTCGTCGGCGCCAAGCGGCGCGCCATGCACGTCGTGGCTGCCGACCTTGTTCGGCGAACCCCAGCCGATCTGCGTGCGGCAAACGATCAGCGTCGGCTTGCCGGCCGCCTTGGCCTCGACGATGGCGGCGCCGACGGCAGCGGCATCGTGGCCATCGACCGGGCCGACGACATGCCAGCCGTAGGCGCGGAAACGGGCCGGCGTGTCGTCGCGGAACCAGCCTTCGACATGGCCGTCGATAGAAATGCCGTTGTCGTCATAGAAGGCGACCAGCTTGTCCAGCCCCCAGACGCCAGCCAGCGAGCAGGCTTCGTGGCTGATGCCTTCCATCAGGCAGCCGTCGCCGAGGAAGACCCAGGTGCGGTGATCGACGATGGCGCAGTCCGGCCGGTTGTAGCGCCGGGCCAGCAGCTTCTCGGCCAGTGCCATGCCGACGGCGTTGGTCAGGCCCTGACCGAGCGGCCCGGTGGTCGTCTCGACGCCCGGCGTATGGCCGACTTCCGGGTGCCCCGCCGTCTTGCTGCCGAGCTGGCGGAAGTTCTGCAACTGCTCCAGCGGCAAGTCGTAGCCGGTCAGGTGCAGCAAGGCGTAGAGCAGCATCGAACCGTGACCGTTGGACAGCACGAAGCGGTCGCGGTCCGGCCATTGCGGGTTGGTCGGGTTGTGCTTGAGGTGGTCGCGCCACAGCACTTCGGCAATGTCGGCCATGCCCATCGGCGCACCGGGATGGCCGGACTTGGCCTTCTCGACGGCGTCGATGGCGAGGAAGCGGACGGCGTTGGCCAGTTCGCGGCGGAAGGTGATTTCGGTCTTGTCGCGTTCCATGTTTGTCTCCAGATTCGTATCAATTGCACAACGCTACCCGCTGTCATTCCCGCGTCCCACAGGGACTTCCTTTGGTCGCAGGCGGGAATCCAGTTTGTAAGCGTCGCTGGGTTCCCGCCTACGCGGGAACGACAATGAGAGGGGCTACGCCCGCCGCTTGAGGTCCATCAGCCGCAACACCATCGGCGTGAAGATCATCTGCATGGCCAGCCCCATCTTGCCGCCGGGCACGACGAGGGTGTTCGGGCGGGTGAGCATGGCGCCGTGCAGCATGGCGAGCAGGTACTGGAAGTCGATGCCCTTGGGGTTGGCGAAGCGGATGACCACCATGCTTTCGTCAGCGGTCGGGATGTCGCGGGCGATGAAGGGGTTGGAGGTATCGACGATGGGCACGCGCTGGAAATTGACGTGGGTGCGGCCAAATTGCGGGCAGAGGTGGCTGACGTAGTCCGGCATGCGGCGCAGGATGGTGTCGGTCACCGCCTCCTGCGAATAGCCGCGCATCTTCTGGTCGCGGTGTAATTTCTGTATCCACTCCAGGTTGATGATGGGCACGACGCCGACGCACAGGTCGACCTGCTTGGCGATATTGATGCCGTCACCCGCCCAGGCGCCGTGCAGGCCCTCGTAGAACATCAGGTCGGTGCCGTCGGGGATGTCCTGCCACGGCGTGAAGGTGCCGGGCTCCTGCTGCCAGGGTTCGGCCTCGCCGGCATCGTGCAGGTACTTGCGCACCTTGCCGGTGCCGCTGCTGCCGTAATCGACGAACAGTTGCTCCAATTCGCCGAGCAGGTTGGCTTCCGGGCCGAAATGGCTGAAGTTCAGGTGACCGAGGGCTTCCTGCGCCTTCATCTCGGCGCGCATGGCAAGTCGGTCGTAGCGATGGAAGGAATCGCCCTCGACAATCTGCGCCTTCAGTCCTTCGCGCCGGAAGATGTGCTGGAAGCTCTGCATCACCGTGCTGGTGCCGGCCCCGGACGAGCCGGTGATGGCGATGATGGGGTGTTTGACGGACATGGATTTCTCCTGCGGATGTGAATTCTTTGCCCTGCGCCTTGACCGTCATTCCCGCGTAGGCGGGAATCCAGTGACCTTTAAACCCCTGGATCCCCGCCTGCGCGGGGATGACGGATCGCTCGGATTCCTAAGCCGTATCCCGGAACAACGAGCGTTCCGAGAACAGCGGCGAAACGAAGGGTCGATCGGCGCCGGTGTCGTATTCCTGGTGGTAGCGCTCGACCCGCTCAACCTCGTTCTTGGAACCGAGGATGACCGGCACGCGCTGGTGCAGGCTGTCCGGCTGCACATCGAGAATGCGCTGGCGGCCGGTGCTTGCCGCGCCGCCGGCCTGCTCGATCAGCATGGCCATCGGATTGGCTTCGTAGAGCAGGCGCAGGCGGCCCGGCTTGGACGGGTCCTTGTTGTCCTTGGGATACATGAAGATGCCGCCGCGGATCAGGATACGATGCACTTCGGCGACCATCGAGGCGATCCAGCGGGTATTGAAATCCTCACCGCGCACGCCGGATTTGCCGGCCTTGCACTCGGCCACGTAGCGCTGCACCGGCGGCTCCCAGAAGCGCTCGTTGGAGGTGTTGATGGCGAATTCGCGGGTATCTTCCGGAACGCGGATATTGGCGTGGGTGAGAATGAAGTTGCCGCTCTCGCGATCCAGCGTAAAGCCGTGCGTGCCGTTGCCGAGCGTCAGCACCATCATGGTCGAGGGGCCGTAGATGGCGTAGCCGGCAGCGACCTGCTCGCAGCCTGGGCGCAGATAGTCGCCGAGCGCCGCATCGCCGGCCGCCGGGCGGACGAAGATGGAAAAGATGGTGCCGACCGAGACATTGACGTCGCTGTTCGACGAGCCGTCCAGCGGATCGAAAACCAGCAGGTAGCGGCCGCGCGGGTATTCGGGTGGGATCGGATACGGGTCGTCCATTTCCTCGGACGCCATGCCGGCCAGCTGGCCGCCCCACTCGCAGTGATGCAGGATGGCCTCGTTGGTCAGCACATCGAGTTTCTTCTGCACCTCACCCTGGACATTGGTGCTGTCCAGCGCGCCCAGACTGCCGCCGAGTGCGCCCTTGGCGACCATGGCTGAGATGGTTTTGACGGCTGCAGCCACGTCGATGAGCAGTGCGCCGAGTTCGCCGTGGCTGGCGCGGGTATGTTCGATGACGAACTTCGAGAGGGTGGTACGGCCGAATTGCATGGTTGTCTCCAATCATTCTTGTGTTACCGCATTGCTAGCCACGATAAGTGACTCGTTAATTAAGTAACAGTCAGATTTTCTTAATGGCTAGTTAAGAGACAATTTATTAAACAGCCACTTAACCAGGGCTTCAGAAATCCTGACTAGGAAGCGCGCTGGCGCCTCGCTATCGTGGCCGCATGAATACACTCCAGGCCCTGATCTTCGATGTCGATGGCACGCTCGCCGAAACCGAGCGCGACGGCCATCGCCCCGCCTTCAACGCCGCCTTCGCCGAATATGGGCTGGACTGGCACTGGGATGAAATGCTGTATGGCGAACTGCTCGCCATCACCGGCGGCAAGGAGCGCATGCGCCACTACGCCGAGCGCTACGCCCCCGACGTCGCCGCCCGCAACGATTTCGACACGCTGGTCAAACAATTGCACGCCGCCAAGACGGCACATTACGTTCGCCTGGTCGGCGACGGCCGGCTCGCCCTGCGCCCCGGCGTCGCTGCGCTGATCGCCGAAGCCCGCGCCGCCGGTATTCGTCTGGCCATCGCCACCACCACCTCACCGGAAAACGTCACGGCCCTGCTCGACGCCAGCCTCGCTCCCGGTGCGAGCGAGTGGTTCGAAGTCATCGGCGCCGGCGACGTAGTGCCGGCCAAGAAACCGGCTCCCGATATCTACCACTGGGTGCGCGAGCGCCTCGCCCTGCCGGCCAACGCCTGCCTGGCCATCGAGGATTCGGAAAACGGCCTGCGCGCGGCGCTGGATGCCGGGCTGCGCTGCCTGGTCACGGTTAGCGAATACACGCGGGGGCAGGATTTTTCGGGGGCCGTGGCAGTGGTCGAGGGTTTAGAAGGCCTCTCGCTCCAGCACCTCAATGCCGTTATTCGGGCGCAACCGTAACTCGGGCGTATTGGCTGCTAACGGTTGAATCCGCAGTCAATTGCTGTCAGTCGCGGCTTCTACTCCAAAGCTGACACTCGCCAACCTTGAGTCCTCAATGGCGGCCCTTGGCCACAGCATGGCATCTACGGCCTCTGACCGATCAGTTTGGTTTCAGGATGATGTTGTCTATCATCCTCACGCTTGTTGGAGTGCGAGACGACATCAAAACCAAGATGGCGTCCCAACTACAGCATTGCGACCGCGATCAACCACTCCTGCCATCCCTCTGCGAGCGGGTATTGGGATGCCTTGAGGGCACCGATACCCTTTCCTGATCAGCAGGCGAACAGGCTAAGCGCCTCTCTCCAATCTACTGCGTTGGCGTGCCCGACCACTTGAGCAGCTTGCCGTAGAGTTCATCGGGCATAAACGGCTTCGACAAGAAATCGTTCATGCCCGCTTTCAGGCATCGGGCGCGATCCTCATTAAATGCGTTGGCGGTCATGGCGATAATCGGAATACGGGAAGCGCCAGGCAAGCCACGAATTTGCTCGGTTGCGCCCAGCCCGTCCAGTCTGGGCATCTGCATATCCATCAGAACAAAATCAAATTTCCGACGGCGGACCCACTCGACCGCCTCAAGACCATCGGCCGCGACCTCGACCTCCATACCGACATCGGCCAAGAGTTCCACCGCGATTTCTTGATTGATGGGTTCATCTTCCACCAAAAGTACCCGTTTTCCATGCAAGTCCATTGTGGATGCTTCAGGTACGTCCACCATGAGCAGAGTTGGCCCTGATAAGTCGGCCAAAGGACTTGTCTTGAACCAGGCGGCCAGCCAGAACTTGCTACCTTTGCCAGGCTGACTGCTCACACCGACCTCGCCGCCCATCAATTCGACGATGTGCTTGGTGATGGCCAGCCCGAGCCCGGTACCGCCGAATTTGCGCGTCGTTGTCGAGTCTGCCTGATGAAATTCCTGGAATAGTCCGGCGATCTGCTCCTGGCTCAGCCCAATGCCGGTATCGCTTACTTCGAAACGTAGCCGTAAGGCATCGTCACGCCTCTTCTCCATCTGGACGGACAGGGAAACACCACCGTGATCTGTAAATTTGACGGCATTGTTTGCATAGTTAAGCAGGGCCTGCCGCAGCCGGGTGGGGTCGCCCTGAATCATGTCGGGGAAGTCTCCAATCTCGATTTGCAGACTCAGCCCCTTCTGTGCCAACCCTTCCGCAAGAAAGCCCGCTACCTGATCGACGAGCTGCTTTACCGAAAAGTCACAGCACTCGAGTTTCATTTCCCCCGCCTCGACCTTGGAAATATCGAGGACATCGTTGATGAGGCAGAGTAAATGATGGCCGGATGCCTGGATTTGCTCGAGCCTTTGAAACTGTTTCTGTGTCAGGGACTCCTTCTTCAGAAGTTCCGTCAAACCGACAATGGCATTCAATGGTGTCCGGATCTCATGGCTCATGTTGGCGAGGAAGTCGCTCTTGGCACGATTTGCCTGTTCGGCGGCTTCCATGGCCGCTTGCTGCCCCTCTTGGCTGCGCTTCAGTTCTCGGAAGAGGAGGCTCATCGGGTTGGTTAGTGTTGTAACGACGACGGCCCGATAGACCAGAAAAAAGGTGGCAATCTTGAAAAGGTGGCCCAACTCGTTGAAGAAATCGTTCATCGAATCGGACACGTATAAGGTAAAGCACAGTTCCGTGGCGATGGTGAATAGCAGTGAGAACTGGAGTAGCCGGTAGATATCGGCTTCGAAAGACTCCCGCTTAGCTTTGAGCAGCCAGATACAGGCAAGCAGGAGTCCAATGATGACGTACTCGCTGATCACCTTGAACGGCGTCAGGCCTTCGCCCGGGACAAAACAAACCGGAAATATCCGGAAAACCAGGATAGATGCCACAAGCATGCCGGTGACCGTTGCGAAGCCCAGCGGCAGCGCCGACCAATCAATCTTTCGCTGCGTCCCGACAAACAGGAAGCCCAATAGCAAGCTCATTGCCTCGAGGTAGCGGGCGGCGATCCAGAATTGCGGGGCGTAATAGTCATAATCGGTAAAGATCCCCATGCCCTTGTAGGAGAGGAAATGGAGGCAATCGAGAATGGCAACGAACAAATACGAAATGCCAATGAAGGCCAAATAGGAATTTCGGATGTACTCGCGGCAATTGACGACGAGGATGAAGACTGTGAATGCGATGACGATGCTAAACAGTTCCGCGAAGCTGTGGAAAAGCAGGTAGTTCGCGTACGACGTGAGGTGCACCGCCAAAAGCAGAATGCCCACGCCGAAGAGTTCCGAACCCGGCAAAACTCTCGCTGACTTCGCTCCGACGGGCTTCGGGCTACTTTCGAAGACCGACAGCTGAAGCGAATCAGGAAGTTGCTGAGTACGTTGCGAATACATGTTGCGCCCCCATCTTTTTTGAAGATAGTACCTCCATTGGTGATGGCAGGCATATGCGAAAGAAGTCTCCCGATGCTTGTGTCGTTTTGTCGACCGGTGCTTCATCGCCTCGGTGAGCGAATCGTTGGTACGTATTTTCTGGGGTTACCGAGGAGACCATCGGCCATTCGATCTGCCTACTTTGCGGATGGCCGCTCTTGGTGAAGGGCTCCTCGGTTCCAGCAACGTCCGCTTCCGAAGAACAAAGCGTTGTGCCGGATGGCCACTTGCACAACCCTCGACCGTCGGGCACGGGTCGCTCGTTCCCTTAGGCTGAATCGCGAAGCAGCCATTCGGCACAGGCAACAGTTAAACGGCGGCGGCAAAGGCTTGGACTCAATCGTTCAGCACAGACCTGGTCGCAGCGTGCAAAATCCCACTATAAAATCCCCCCTCCACAACAATAGCTTGATAGAAGGAACCCCAATGTCCGGTCACGGTTTTCACGTTCATGGCCCGCACGACCACGAGGTCGAGCATGTCGCCCAGCACGGCGGCGACAATTTCACGTCGCGTATCGCGGTGCTCACCGCCGTGCTGTCCACCGTCGGCGCCATCTTCGGCTACATGGGCGGCCACTCGCAGAATGCCGCGCTGCTCTACAAGAACGATGCCGCCATCCAGAAGACTGCCGCCTCCAACCAGTGGAACTACTACCAGGCGAAGAGCAACAAGCAGAACCTGGCCGAACTGTCGGTGACGCTGACCACTGGCGAAGCGCAGCAGAAGTTCCAGGCCGCCATCGAGCGCTACAAGAAGGAAAAGGAAGAGATCAAGGTCGAGGCCGACAAGCTGGAAGCCGAAGCCAAGGCCTCGGACGAGCACAGCAACCAGGAAATGCACGTCCATGAACGCTGGGCGCTGGCCACCACGCTGATCCAGATCGCCATCGCGTTGTCCGCCATCACGCTGCTCACCCGCAAGCGCTGGATGTTGGTCGGCGTCTACGGCGCCTCGGCCCTCGGGCTGGCCGCCGGCGTCATGGGCTACCTGCACCTCTGAGCTGCGTGCAACGTCTCCGCGCCCTGCTCGCCGGGCTGGCCGGCTGCCTGCTCGCAGCCGTCGCCACTGCCGGCGAACCATGCCGCATCGCCTTCGACATGGGCTCCTCCGGTATCCGCGCCGGAGAATCCGGCCGTCCCGAGGTGATGCGGGCGGATATCGACTATCTCGCCCCGCTCTCCGCCGGCCGCGGACTGGCCGAAACCCTTCCGGCAACCACCGCGGCGCTGCGCGACCTGCCGGCCCAGGGCGGTTTCGACAGCGACTGTCAGCGCCTTGGCGGCGGTTTTTCCGCCTGGCGTATCGCTGCGCAAGAAAACCGCGAGAAGCTGGCCGGCGATCTGGCTGCCATCCGCAGTGCCAGCGGCGTCGCCGTGCTGGTCATTCCGCAGCGCCAGGAAGGCGCCTACGGCTACCAGGGCGCCCGCCAGCTGCTCGGTGCGCGGCTGACCACCAGCCACATCCTCGACATCGGCGGCGGCAGTCTGCAGGTAGCAGGCGAGCGCCACTCCTTCGGCGCCCTGTTCGGCCAGAAGCTGTGGCATCGCGAGCTGTGCAAGGCGCTGCGCCACAGCGCCGAGCTGCCTTGTACCCTGCAGCCGATGAGTGTGCAGGATCTCGACGCCGCGCGCCGCCTGCTGCGCGAGCGCCTGCAAGGCATCGCCCACGACCTGCCGCAAGGCGCCACGCTGACCGCCATCAGCCGCCCGGTGACGCGCGGCGTCGCCCCTGCCGTGGCCCGCCAGTTCAATCGTCCGGCCGGCCTGGTCGAGATTTCCCCAACCATGCTGCGCGCCACGCTGGAACTGAATGCCGGCCTCGGCCTCGGCGCCATGGCCGAACGCCTGGGTGTCGAGCGCAAGCACGCCGCCTACCTGATTTCCGACCTGCTGCTGGTCGAAGGCTTGATGGAAGCCACCGGCAGCCACGACCTGCGCGTCGCCGAAATCGACCTGACCAACCTGCCCGGCCTGCTCGCCGACGACCGCGGCTATCGCTGGGCCGAGCGCCACGACTGCTACCTGCAACGCCTGCGCAGCCTGGGCATCGCCGCCTATTTCAGCGATCCGGCAAGCTGCCCGGCCAAACCAGCGACCCACTGAGTACCGTCTGGCCATGGAAACCCTCCTCTACTGGACCGGGCTCATCGCCGTCAGCGTCAATGCCCTGACCGGCGTGCTCGACGCCGGCCGCCAGCGGATGGACCTGGTCGGCGCGGTGATGGTCGGCACCGCCACGGCGCTGGGCGGCGGCACGGTGCGTGACGTGCTGCTCGACCGCAAGGTGTTCTGGATCGCCGACCAGACCTATCTGCTGGTCGCCATCGCCACCACGCTGGTCGTCTTCTTTGTCGTGCGCGGCCTGAAACTGCCGCAGCGCCTGTTCCTAATTCCGGACGCCATCGGCCTTGCCCTGTTCACCATCACCGGCACGCAGATCGCTCTCGAATGGCACGCGCCGTGGTTGGTCGCCAGCCTGCTCGGAGTGACCACCGGCGTCGTCGGCGGCGTGCTGCGCGACGTGCTGTGCAACGAAGTGCCGCTCGTCTTTGTGCGCGGCGAACTCTACGCCTCGGCGGCCTGGGCCGGCGCGCTGGCCCTGATCGGCCTGCAGGCTTTGGAGGTCGCACCGGTGATCGCCGCCGGAGCCGGCATGGCCATCGTCCTTGGCGCCCGCCTGGCGGCGATGGCCTTCCGCATCACGCTGCCCACCTACACCGAGCGGCAGTAGGCGGCATGAATTTCCTGGCCCACGCCGTGCTGGCCGGCGACGACCCAGCACTGATCGTCGGCGGCGTGGTCGGCGACTGGATCAAGGGGCCGCTGCCCGGCCTGCTGCCGACCGACCTCGCCCGCGGCGTCGCGCTGCACCGGGCCATCGACAGCCATGCCGAGACGCACCCGGCCTTCCAGCGCAGCCGCAACCGGGTCGCTGCCGACCGCCGGCGCTACGCCGGGGTGCTGGTCGACATCTTCTACGACCACCTGCTAGCCCGCGACTGGGTGCAACTGCAGCCGATGCCGCTCGACCGTTTCTGCGCCGGCGTCTATCGCCACATCGACGCCCGGCTGGCCGACCTGCCCGAGCAGTCCCGCCCCGCCATGCGCCTGATGGCCGGCGAGGATTGGCTAAATAGCTACGCCGACCTGGCCGGCATCGCCGACGTGCTGCAACGCATGGCGCGCCGCGCCCGCCAGCCAAATCCGCTGGCCGGCGGTGAGCAGGCCTTCACCGCCGATGCCGCCGGCTTCGCCGAGGATTTCGTGGAGTGGTACGCCGATGTGCAGCGTTTCGCGGCGCAGTGGCCATAGGCTCATCGCCTTTCCGAGACCCCGCCAGCCTCGCCGCCATCACCGTCAATCTCATGGCGCGCAAATTGCTCTTGAGCAGAACAGGCAACGCTGCCTATTCCGAGTCGTAGCACCGCAGCTACGCGCCGATTACCGCTGCTCGGCGTCTTCCGGGCGAAAAGCCCAAGACCGGGCGCCCATCCGATCGCCCCCGGCCCTGCCCCGATCTGGTGTGCCAATCGGCAAGCGCGCACTGCGTTAGTGCATTCATTCACCGCCCTCCTCCTGCCCGGCATGACCTGGCAGCGGGTTGGCGCGAATTCGAACCAACGACAAGAAAACCTATGAGCAAGCCCCGCAGAACCCGTACGAAACACGCTGTCAATCCGATGGCGGTCCGCCTGTCCGAGCCGGAGCTCGTCCAGCTCATGCTCCGGCCGCACGTGCACCTCGGCCTGCTGCTCAGCGCAGGCCAGCCGAATCCCTACTATCTGTCGTCGATCATCGGCATCTTCAACGTCGCCATGGCCCTCGCCTACCTGCACAAGGACATCCGCTCGATCCACCTCTACGAGTCGATCCAGCAACCCCTGCTCGATGTCGCCGCCGCCGGCGTTTCAACGCCCGAACTTGGCCAGCGGCTGAGCAAGGTATTCACCATCGCCGACCAGTACATCACCGCCCAGGCCAAGACCGACCTGCTGCGCGCCATCCGCCTGGTCGAACACGAGCTGGCTCACGGCGGCGAAAACAACCTGCTGCACGCGGAGCCGTAGGCACCCCAGTCATTTCCCGCGTTCCACAACCGTGTCGGCGGATTCTCTCCCCGGCGATACGGTTCGGGCCGGTGCTGTTTGTGCCAGCACCGGCCCACCCTCAGCTTGGCGGCGCATACATCAATCATCACTGAACCATTTAGTAAAAATACGTGACTATTCTTTATCAATAGCCCCGCCTAGCATTCAGTCCATCGCGTTGCCCCGACCACACCAAGGAGAGAAACGATGGACCAATCGAACCGTTACGCCGACCTCAGTCTCACGGAAGCCGAACTGATCGCCGGCGGCCGGCACATCCTGTGCGCCTACCGGATGAAACCCAAGGCCGGCCACCGCTACCTGGAAGCAGCCGCCCACTTCGCTGCCGAATCCTCGACCGGCACCAACGTCGAGGTGTGCACCACCGACGATTTCACCAAGGGCGTCGATGCCCTGGTCTATCACATCGACGAGGCAAGCGAGGACATGCGCATCGCCTACCCGCTCGATCTGTTCGACCGCAACATGATCGACGGCCGCATGATGATGGTCTCCTTCCTGACCCTGACCATCGGCAACAACCAAGGCATGGGCGACATCGAGCACGCCAAGATGGTCGATTTCTACATGCCGCGCCGCGCCATCGAACTATTCGACGGCCCGAGCAAGGACATTTCCGACCTCTGGCGCATCCTCGGCCGCCCAGTCAAGGACGGCGGCTACATCGCCGGTACCATCATCAAGCCCAAGCTCGGCCTGCGCCCCGAGCCCTTCGCCCGCGCCGCCTACGAATTCTGGCTGGGCGGCGATTTCATCAAGAACGACGAGCCGCAGGGCAACCAGACCTTCGCGCCGATGCAGCAGACCATCCCGCTGGTGTACGACGCGATGAAGCGCGCCATGGACGAAACCGGCGAAGCCAAGCTGTTCTCAGCCAACATAACGGCCGATGACCATTACGAAATGATCGCCCGCGGCGAATACATCCTGCGCACCTTCGGCCCGGATGCCGACAAGGTTGCCTTCCTGGTCGACGGCTACGTCGGCGGCCCGGGCATGATCACCACCGCCCGCCGCCAGTTCGCCAACCAGTACCTGCACTACCACCGCGCCGGCCACGGCGCCGTCACCTCGCCCTCGGCCAAGCGCGGCTACACCGCCTACGTACTGGCCAAGATGAGCCGCCTGCAAGGGGCATCCGGCATCCACGTCGGCACCATGGGCTACGGCAAGATGGAAGGCGACAAGGACGACCGCGCCTGCGCCTACATCATCGAACGCGACAGCTACACCGGCCCGGTCTATCACCAGGAGTGGTACGGCATGAAGCCGACGACGCCGATCATCTCCGGCGGCATGAACGCCCTGCGCCTGCCCGGCTTCTTCGACAACTTGGGACACGGCAACGTGGTCAATACCGCGGGCGGCGGAGCCTACGGGCACATCGACAGCCCGGCGGCAGGGGCGCGGTCGCTGCGGCAGGCTTACGATTGCTGGAAGGCGGGGGCCGATCCGGTGGAGTGGGCTCGGGGTCACTACGAGTTTGCTCGGGCATTCGAGTCGTTTCCGCAGGATGCGGACAAGCTTTATCCGGGGTGGCGACATAAGTTGCGGCCGGCGGCATAAGGCTGGGGGCTTTATGGGGTGGCGGTGCCGTCCTTGAAGCTGCCTGAGAGATTGCTTGCAGGCGTTTCTTGTTTTTGCGTGGGGTTCCGCCCTTGCGGGGCGTCTCACTTTCTTTTGCTTCGCCAAAAGAAAGTAAGCAAAGAAAAGGCGACCCTGGGTCGGTGCCGGCTACGCCGGTTCCCTGCGCTACTCGGTCTTCGCGGGGGCTGCGGAACTCGGGGCTACGCCCCTCAGACAGTCCTCGCCCTTTTTCCGCGAAGCCCTGCGTTGCTCGGCACCTCTCAAGGGTCCTGGTGAACCATCCGGGTTCGAGCAGTTGTCCGGTCATTCCCGCGTAGGCGGGAATCCATGCCTGAGACTGGACTCCCGCCTGCGCGGGAGTGACGATGTTTGAACCCGTGCTCGGTTTTGCCTCGGGTCCCCTTGAGAGGCGCTGAGCAACGCAGGCGGGCCGGGGGCAGTCGGCTTGCCTTGTTTGAGCCGCAGGCGAGTTCAGGCAAGCCGCCCGGCCCGCCGAGTAGCGGAAGGAACCCCGAAGGGGCGCCGACCACGGGGTCGCCTTTTCTTTGGCTACTTTTTCTTGGCGAAGCAAAAGAAAGTACGCCCGCCCTCAAGGCGGAAAACAACGGCAACAAAAAAACCAAACACCAGCATTAAACTACCGCTTATCAAACAGTCACAAAAAGCAAATCCCCTTGAACATGAACTTCGTCCGCACCCTGACCCTGCGCCAGTTGCAAATCTTCGTCGTCGCCGCCCGCCACCTGAGCTACGCCCGCGCCGCCGAGGAACTGCACCTGACGCCGCCGGCCGTGTCGATGCAACTCAAGCAGCTCGAGGACAACGTCGGCCTGCCGCTGTTCGAGCGCATGGGCCGCGGCGTGGCGATGACCGATGCCGGCGATCTGCTGATGCACCATGCTCTGCGCATCCTCGGCGAAATCAAGGATGCCGAAGCCAACCTGCAGGGCCTGCTCGGTGCCGAGGTCGGCCAGCTGTCGGTCGGCCTGGTGAGCACCGCCAAGTACTTCATGCCGCGCCTGCTCGCCCAGTTTTCGCAGGCGCATCCCGGCATCGAGGTGCAGTTTTCGGTGGGCAATCGCGAAAGCCTGCTCCAGAAGCTGCAGGACAACGCCATCGATCTCGCCGTGATGGGACGCATCCCGACCGAGATCGACGCCCATGCCGAGCCGATGGCCAACCATCCCTACGTGCTGATCGGCCCGGCCGACCATCCGCTGCGCGAGGCCCGCCGCTTCGACATGCACGAGCTGCGCCACGAAACCTTCCTGCTCCGCGAAGAAGGCTCCGGATCGCGCCGGGTGGCCGAGGAGATGTTCAAGAATCACCTATTCACGCCGGCCCGCACCATCAGCATGGGCAGCAACGAGACGATCAAGCAGGCGGTGATGGCCGGCATGGGCGTGGCGCTGATGTCGCTGCACACGCTGCCGCTGGAATTGAAAACCGGCGAGGTGAGCATCCTCGATGTCCTCGGCACGCCCATCGAGCGCACCTGGTACGTGGTGAACATGCATGCCAAGCGCCTCTTGCCGGCCGGCCAACGCTTCCGCGAATTCCTGCTCGAACAGACTGCGCCTGCTCTCGAACAGGAATTCAGCCGCCACCTGATTGCCCGTGCGGCAAGCTGATTGGGTTACGCTACAATCTGGTGCACTGCAACAATGACCACGACGACGCCGATCATGCATCCTCGCCTTGCGCTCTCCGAGCTGCAGGAGCATCCGCTCCGCCAGCGCCTGAACAATGAATTCCACGCCCGCCCGCCGGTGCCGCTGGTCGGCGCCATGCTGGTGTCGCACCTGGTCTTCAAGCACAGCGCCGAGAAAGCGCCGGCCGCCCGCGACAACCTGGCCAAGCTGTGTCAGGGCCATGTCTGCAATTCGATCGAGAGTTCCGACTCGCACCTGATGATCGACACCGGCGCCTTCCGCATGCGCTGGGAGCTGCACACCGAATTCTCCAGCTACACCTTCTTCCGCCCGCTGGCCAGCGGCGAGGAACTGCACCCGGACGTCACCGCCTTCGACGCCGTGCTGCCCGAGTGGTTCACCGGCATCCCCGGCAAGCTGATCGTTGCCACCCATGTCGAACTGCGCTCGACCGAAGAGATCAGCCCGGACTCCATCCTCGCCAGCCTGACCCCGAACGGCCGCACCATGGTCGCCGCCAAGGTGGCCGACGACACGGCCTGGATCTTCACCGACTTCAAGATCGACAACGGCTTCTCGCGCTTTCTGGTCCTCAACGAAGGCATGACCCAGCGCCAGACCGGGCGCACCGTGCAGCGCCTGGTCGAGATCGAGACCTACCGCCTGATGTCCCTGCTCGGCCTGCCGGTCGCCAAGGAAGTCAGCCGCTGGCTATACAAGGGTGAAACCGATCTGGCCGACCTGATGGATCGCATCGGCCAGGCGCGTAGCGCCCAGGACGAACGCGACGTGCTCGCTTCGCTATCCACACTGGCCGCCGAGGTCGAACACTCGGTCGCCCGCACCACCTTCCGCTTCGGCGCCTCGCGCGCCTATCACGGGCTGGTCATGCAGCGCATCGAGGAACTGCGTGAAACGCGCATCTCCGGCCTGCCGACCTTCTACGAATTCATGCAGCGCCGATTGCTGCCGGCGATGAATACCTGCGAGGCGATCAGCCGGCGGCAGGAGGAACTATCCGCCCGCGTCGCCCGCAACTCCCAACTGCTGCGCACCCGCGTCGACATCGAGCTGGAGCGGCAGAATCAGGAACTGCTGGGTCAGATGAACCGGCGCGCCAAGCTGCAACTGCACCTGCAGGAAGCGGTAGAGGGCCTGTCGGTGGTCGTCCTCACCTACTACGGCTCGCAACTGGTGCAGTACATCGCCAAGGGGACGAAGGAGCTGCATCACTGGAATACGGATGTGGTTACGGCGCTTTCGATCCCGGTTATTGGTGGGGTGGTGGCTTGGGGGACAAGGCGGATGCGGAAGAAGTTAGCCGCGGAGGAAGGGGCTGCCTGAGCGGGCGGCAGTTTTCTCAGCCGCTGCTTTCCGCCTTGAGGGCGGGCGTACTTTTTCTTGCTTCGCCAAGAAAAAGTAGCCAAAAAGAAGGCGACCCCGTGGTCGGCGCCCCTTCGGGGTTCCTTCCGCTACTCGGCGAGCCGGGCGGTTCGCATGAACTCGCCTGCGGCTCAAACAATGCGAACCGATTGCCCCCGGCCCACCTGCGTTGCTCAGCGCCTCTCAAGGGGATGCGAAAGGCGTCGCAGTTCCACCACCCTGCCCCGTCATTCCCGCGTAGGCGGGAATGACGGGGCTATCGCATCAGCGGCAATCGGTTTGCCGGACCCCTTGGAAGGTGCCGAGCAGCACAGGGAACCCGCAAAGCGGGCACCGACCCAGGGTCGCCTTTTCTTTGCTTACTTTCTTTTGGCGAAGCAAAAGAAAGTGAGACGCCCCACAAGGGCGGAAAACAACGGTTGAGAAAAACCTCCGCCAAGTCAGGCCCCCAACGCCGACTCCAAGGTTAATTTATAATCTTCGTTTTGCTCATTTCGGGACCCCGATCGTGACCGCTCCGCTCTTCGAATCCACCATCACCAGCCTCCCCCTCCTCAACAAGGGCAAGGTGCGCGACATCTACGCTGTTGACGCCGACAAGCTGCTGATCATCACCACCGACCGCCTGTCCGCCTTCGACGTCATCCTGCCCGACCCGATTCCGCGCAAGGGCGAGGTGCTGCAGGCGGTGGCCAATTTCTGGTTCGACAAGCTCGGCCACATCGTCCCGAATCAGCTGACCGGCATCGATCCGGAATCGGTCGTCGCCCCGAACGAGCGAGACCAGGTGCGCGGCCGTGCCGTCGTCGTCAAGCGCCTGCGCCCGCTGCCCATCGAGGCCGTGGTCCGCGGTTACGTGATCGGTTCCGGCTGGAAGGATTACCAGCAGACCGGCGCCATCTGCGGCATCGCGCTACCGGCCGGCCTGAAGATGGCCGCCAAGCTGCCGTCGCCGATTTTCACGCCGGCCACCAAGGCCGCCGTCGGTGACCATGATGAGAATGTTTCCTTCGCCACCGCCCAGGCCAACTGCGCCGCCGACCTCGCCGACGCGCTGGCCGGCACCGGCAAGAACGGCGCCGGGCTGGCCGACGAAGCCCGCATCGCCGCCATCCGCCTGTACGAGGAAGCCTCGGCCTACGCCCGTGGCCGCGGCATCATCATTGCCGACACCAAGTTCGAGTTCGGCATCGACGCCGCCGGCACCCTGCACCTGATCGACGAAGCGCTGACCCCGGACTCCTCGCGCTTCTGGCCGGCCGACCAATACCAGGAAGGCATCAACCCGCCGTCCTACGACAAGCAGTACGTCCGCGACTACCTGGAAACCCTGGACTGGGGCAAGGTTGCGCCCGGCCCCAAACTGCCGGCCGACGTCATCGCCCGCACCAGCGCCAAGTACATCGAGGCCTACGAGCGCCTGACCGGCAAGACGCTGTAATCGAAATCGCCCTGCGGGGCGATTTTTGCTGAACCCGGCCTCGGTGGCCGGGTCAAAACGGCTGTCACCATAAGGGGAGGCAGCCATGAGACAGGTTTCCGATTTTCACGGCAGCGGATTGCCGATACCCGGCATCCGACGCATCACAATGGATCGTCCGTTCCACTGGCTGCGCGCCGGATGGAATGACCTTAAGGCCAATCCTCTGCCCTCCCTGGCTTACGGCCTGCTGTTCGCCCTGTGCGGCGACCTGATTATCCTCGCCACGCTCGACCGGCCGCATCTATTGACCGTCTCGGTGTCCGGTTTTTTCCTGGCCGGCCCGCTGCTCGCCGCCGGGCTGAACGAATTGAGCCGCTGCAACGCGGACGGCGAAAAACCTCTATTCATCGATACCCTGCACTGTTTCCGCCGCAATGGCGAGTCACTTGCCATCTTCGGCCTGCTGCTCGCGCTGGTCGGCCTGATGTGGGAACGTTTCTCGGCCATCGCCTTCGCCCTGCTCGGTAGCGAGACCGGCATCGACGCCCGTTCCTTCATCTTCAGCCTGCTTTTCAGTGGTGAACACACCGCCTTCATTGGCACCTGGTTCGCCCTCGGCGGGGTTCTCGCCCTGAGCGTCTTCGCCATCTCGGTGGTCTCCGTGCCGATGATGCTCGACCACAATGCCGACATGCCGACCGCCACGTTAACCAGCGTGCGCGTCTTCCTGCTCAATCCCGGTCCGTTGCTGCTGTGGGCCTTCATGCTGGTCGCCCTGACCCTGATCGGTTTCGCGACATTGCTCTTTGGGCTGGTGGTGATCATGCCGATTCTCGGCCATGCTACGTGGCACGCCTATCTCGACCTTGTAGAATAGGCTGCTGAACAACGCCAATCCACGGGCGGCACGGACCGCCCGTTTTTGTTACCCCAACGACCATGACCCAAACCGCTAATCCGCTGCTCGATTTCTCCGACCTGCCCCGCTTCGACCTGATCCAACCAGAACACGTCAAGCCGGCCATCGAATCTCTGCTCGCCGACGGCCGCGCGCTGATCGAACGGCTGACAGCCGACACTACGCCGGCCACCTGGACCGACTTCGCCGGCGCCTTGTCCGACGGCCTGGAAGGCTTCAGCCGCGCCTGGGGCATCGTCGGCCACCTGCACTCGGTCAACGACGTGCCGGCCTGGCGCGAGGCCTACAACGAGATGCTGCCGGAAGTCTCCCGCTTCTACACCGAACTCGGCCAGAACCTGGCGCTGTTCGACAAGTACCGCGCCCTGAAGGCCGGCCGAGAATATGCCACGCTCAGCCGCGAGCGGCAGAAGATCATCGACAACGAAATCCGCGATTTTCGGCTCAGCGGCGCCGAACTGCCGGAGGACCAGAAACCGCGCTACCAGGCGATCATGGAAGAATTGTCGCAGTTGGCCGCCAAGTTTTCGGAAAACCTGCTCGACGCGACCAACGCCTTCGCCGAGATCGTCACCGACGAAGCCCTGCTCGCCGGCCTGCCCGCCGACGTCAAGGAAGCCGCCCGCCTGAATGCCGAGAAGGCCGGCGTCGCCGGCTGGAAGTTCTCGCTGCACGCGCCGTCCTACGGCCCGGTCATGCAGTACGCCGACAACCGCGAGCTACGTGCCCGGATGTACCGCGCCTTTGCCACCCGCGCCGCCGAATTCACCGACGGTTCGAGCAAGGCGGAATGGGACAACACGCCGATCATGAAGCGCCTGCTCGAACTGCGCGCCGAGGATGCGCAAATGCTCGGCTTCGCCAACTTCGCCGAAGTGTCGCTGCTGCCCAAGATGGCCGACACGCCGGCCCAGGTCCTCGCCTTCCTGCGCGACATGGCGGCCAAGGCCAAGCCCTTCGCCCAGCGCGACATGGCCGAGCTGCTCGCTTTCGCCAAGGACGAACTGGGCATCGCCGACTTCCAGCCCTGGGATGCCGCCTACGTTTCCGAAAAGCTGCTGCAGGCCCGCTACGCCTTCTCCGAACAGGAAGTGAAGCAGTACTTCACCGAACCCAAGGTCGTCGCCGGCCTGTTCAAGGTGATTGAAAGCCTGTTCACGGTCAAGGTGAAGCCGGACAGCGCGCCGGTATGGGACAAGGACGTGCGTTTCTACCGGATCGAGACCCCGGCCGGCGACCTGGTCGGCCAGTTCTACATGGACCTCTACGCCCGCGAAACCAAGCGCGGCGGCGCCTGGATGGACGAGGCCCGGTCGCGCAAGCGCACGGCCGGCGGCGTGCAGAAGCCGATCGCTTACCTCAACTGCAATTTCGCCCGTCCGGTTGGCGACAAGCCGACCACCTTCACCCACGACGAAGTGACCACCCTGTTCCACGAGGCCGGCCATGGCCTGCACCACCTGCTGACGCGTGGCGAGGAACTGGGCGTTTCCGGCATCCACGGCGTCGAATGGGATGCTGTCGAACTGCCGTCGCAGTTCCTGGAAAACTATTGCTGGGAATGGGAAGTGCTGCAGGGCATGACCGCCCATGTCGATACCGGCGAGCCGCTGCCGCGCTCCCTGTACGACAAGATGCTGGCCGCCCGGAATTTCCAGAGCGGCATGATGACCGTGCGTCAGCTCGAGTTTTCGATTTTCGACATGCGCCTGCATTGCGAATTCGACCCCAAGGGCGACAAGACCGTGCTGGACCTCATCCGCGAAGTACGCGACGAAGTCGCCGTGCTGATCCCGCCGGAATGGCACCGTTTCCCGAACAGCTTCTCGCACATCTTCGGCGGCGGCTATGCGGCCGGCTACTACAGCTACAAGTGGGCGGAGGTGCTGTCGGCCGATTGCTATGCGGCCTTCGAGGAAGCCGGCAACCCGTTCGACCCGGCGGTCGGCAAGCGTTACCTGGACGAAATCCTGGCCATGGGCGGCTCGCGTCCGGCGCTGGAAAACTTCCGCGCCTTCCGCGGCCGCGACCCCAGCCCCGATGCACTGCTCCGTCATAGCGGTATGATTGCGGCCTGAGCTGTCCACCAGGGGGAAAACATGCGTTACCTGCTCATGCTGAGCCTGCTGCTGGCCGGTTCGGCGGCCATGGCCGAGACCTACAAATGGACCGAGGGCGGCAAGACCGTCATTTCCGATTCGCCGCCGCCGGGCAGGACCAAGTCCGTGACCAAGGCCGGGGTCAGCGAAGAGGCGGGCGACAGCCTGCCCTTTGCCGTCAAGAAAGCCATGGAGGCATTCCCCGTCACGCTGTACTCGGCCGCCGAATGCACCAACGACTGCAAGCTGGCGCGCGACCTGCTGAATAGCCGCGGGGTCCCCTTCACCGAAAAGGCGGTACAGACGCAGGCCGAAATCGACGAATTGAAGCAGCTGATCGGCGAGGCCGCCGTGCCGGCGCTGAAGGTTGGCAAGCAAAGTTACCGGGGGTTCGATGCAGCGGCCTATGGCAACCTGCTCGACCTCGCCGGCTACCCGAAAACCGCGCCCTACGGCAGCAAATCCGCGGGCGGCCAGCGCAAGTGAAGATCGCCACCTGGAACGTCAATTCGCTGAAGGTTCGCCTGCCCCACCTGCTTGACTGGCTGGCCGCCGCCCAGCCCGATGCCCTGTGCCTGCAGGAACTGAAGCTCGAAGACCATAACTTCCCCAAAGCCGAAATCGAGGCCGCCGGTTACCAGGTCGCCTACTCCGGGCAGAAGACCTACAACGGCGTCGCCCTGCTTGCCCGCGAGCCTATCCACGACGTCGTTTTCGGCAACCCGCACTTTCCGGACGAGCAGAAGCGCCTGATCAGCGGCACGGTCGGCGACGCCCGCATCGTCTGCGCCTACATGCCGAACGGCCAGGCCGTGGGCAGCGACAAGTACGACTACAAGCTGCGCTGGCTGGATGCCCTGGCCGTCTGGCTTGGCGAGGAAATGGTCAAGTATCCGAAGCTGGCGCTGTGCGGCGACTACAACATCGCCCCCGACGACCGCGACGTGCATGATCCGCAGCGCTGGGCCGGCGAAATCCTGTGCTCGGAACCCGAACGGGCCGCCTTCCAGCGCTTCATCGGGCTGGGCCTTGCCGACAGCTTCCGCCTGTTCGAGCAGCCCGAGAAGACCTTCTCGTGGTGGGACTACCGCATGCTCGGCTTCCAGAAAAACCAGGGGCTGCGCATCGATCACGTGCTGCTCTCCGCCCCCCTGGCCCAAAAATGTTCCGCCGCCGGCATCGACCGTGCCCCGCGCAAGCTGGAGCGACCGTCGGACCACGCCCCGGCCTGGGCGATAATCGCCTGAGCGAAATGCCGACAACACCTGCCTACGCCGACCAGTTGCTCAGCCTGTATCCGGCCTTGTCCGGATTGCCGGCCGAGCGGCTCGCCGCGCTGACCCAGCCGCAGGCCGTCATGCATGTCCCGGCCGGCAGCCAGGTGTTTGCCGAGCACCAGCCCTGCCAGGGCTTTCCGCTGCTGCTCGAAGGCCGCATCAAGGTCATCAAGCTGGCGGCCAGCGGTCGCGAACTGATGCTCTACCGCGTGATTCCCGGCGCGTCGTGCATCATCAGTTCCAGTTGCCTGCTCGGCCATACCGACTACAACGCGCGCGGTATCGCCGAAACGCCGCTCACCCTGCTCGCCTTGCCGGTTGCCGAATTTTCGCGTCTGCTGGTCGAGCATGCCCCCTTCCGCGATTTCGTCTTCCACCTCTTCACCGAGCGCATCGCCGAACTGATGCAACTGGTCGAGGAAGTCGCCTTCGCCCGCCTCGACCAGCGCCTGGCCAAGCTGCTGCTGGCGCGCAACGACAACGTGCTGAACGTCACGCACCAGCAGCTGGCCGACGAACTGGGCAGCGTGCGCGAAATCGTCAGCCGGCTGCTCAAGGGCTTTGCCGCCCAGGGGCTGGTTACCCTTGGCCGCGAACAACTGACCATCATCGACCGCCCCGGCCTGCAGAAAATCGCCGCTGTGTGACCGCGGTTACATACCGCGTCATCAGCGAACGCTAAAGTGGTGCCGTCCACACAACACTGACGGAGAAAACACCATGGCTGCAAATGTTGGCGGTATCGACAAAACCCTGCGTATCGTGGCCGGCGCCGGCCTGCTCGGCGCCACCGTGGCCGGCCTGCTGCCGGTCTGGGGCTACATCGGCATCGTGCCCCTTGCAACGGGACTGATGGGCTGGTGCCCGGCCTACTCGCTGTTCGGCATCAAGACCTGCCCGGCGCAGAAGTAATTTCTCGAAGGCGAAAAAAAGCCCGCTCCGGCGGGCTTTTCCGTTTGTAAATCGCCAAATCAGCTCAGGTAGTTGGCGATCCGGACATAGCCCTCAACCGGGATATCCTCGGCGCGGCGCGTCGGATCGATGCCCAGCGCGGCAAAGCCGGCGTCGTCCAGCACCCCCTTCAGGGTATTGCGCAGCATCTTGCGGCGCTGCGAAAAAGCGGTCAGCACGACCTGCGACAGCTTGTCCAGGTTCTTGG
>DATGXM010000037.1:0-1681 GCA_035298985.1 Azonexus sp.
GGTGCCGCAGTCACGCTCGACGATGATGGCGTCCTGCGCGACGTCGACCAGACGGCGCGTCAGGTAACCGGAGTTCGCCGTCTTCAGCGCGGTGTCGGCCAGACCCTTACGGGCGCCGTGCGTGGAGTTGAAGTACTCCAACACGGTGAGGCCTTCCTTGAAGTTCGAGATGATCGGCGTCTCGATGATTTCGCCCGACGGCTTGGCCATGAGGCTGCGCATGCCGCCCAGCTGGCGCATCTGGTTCGGAGAACCACGGGCACCCGAGTGGCTCATCATGTAGATCGAGTTCATCGGCTTCTGGCGACCATTGTCGTCGAATTCGACGGCCTTGATGCGTGCCATCATTTCTTCGGCGACCTTTTCGGTCGCCTTGCCCCAGGCGTCGACGACCTTGTTGTACTTTTCGCCCTGAGTGATCAGACCGTCATTGTACTGCTGTTCGTATTCCTTAACCAGGGATTCGGTGTCACCGACGATCTTGGCCTTGGTGTTCGGAATGACCATGTCGTCCTTGCCGAAGGAAATGCCGGCGCGGCAGGCATGGGCAAAGCCGAGCTGCATGATGCGGTCGCAGAAGATGACCGTGTCCTTCTGGCCGCAATGGCGGTAGACCGTGTCGATCATCTTGGAGATGTTCTTCTTGGTCATTTCCTGGTTGCAGATGTCGAACGGCACGTTGACGTTCTTCGGCAGAAGCTCGCCGATGATCATGCGGCCAGGCGTGGTTTCATAAATCTTCGAAACCGGTTTGCCTTCGGCATCGACGGTCTTGAAGCGACCACGGATCTTGGCGTGCAGTGTGACGACCTTGTTTTCCAGAGCATGGTGCAGCTCGCCCATGTCGGAGAAGGCCATGCCTTCGCCCGGCTCGTTCTGGTTCTGGATCGACAGATAGTAGAGGCCGAGAACCATGTCCTGCGACGGCACGATGATCGGCTGACCGTTTGCCGGATGAAGGATGTTGTTCGTCGACATCATCAGCACGCGGGCTTCGAGCTGGGCTTCGAGCGACAGCGGCACGTGAACGGCCATCTGGTCACCGTCGAAGTCGGCGTTGAAGGCCGTGCAGACGAGCGGGTGCAGCTGGATGGCCTTGCCTTCAACCAGGATCGGTTCGAAGGCCTGGATGCCCAGGCGGTGCAGCGTCGGTGCGCGGTTCAGGAGAACCGGATGCTCGCGGATGACCTCGTCGAGGATATCCCAGACTTCCGGCTTTTCCTTTTCAACCAGCTTCTTGGCCTGCTTGACGGTCGAGGAATAACCCTTGGCGTCAAGGCGGGCATAGATGAACGGCTTGAACAGCTCGAGCGCCATCTTCTTCGGCAGGCCGCACTGGTGTAGCTTCAGTTCCGGACCGGGCACGATGACCGAGCGGCCGGAATAGTCGACGCGCTTGCCGAGCAGGTTCTGGCGGAAGCGGCCCTGCTTGCCCTTGAGCATGTCGGACAGCGACTTCAGCGGCCGGTTGCCCGGACCGGTGACCGGCCGGCCACGACGGCCGTTGTCGAAGAGCGCATCCACAGATTCCTGCAGCATGCGCTTCTCGTTGTTGACGATGATCTCGGGAGCGCCGAGGTCGAGCAGACGCTTGAGGCGGTTGTTGCGGTTGATCACCCGGCGGTACAGGTCATTCAAGTCAGAAGTCGCAAAGCGGCCACCATCGAGCTGTACCATTGGG
>DATGXM010000038.1:0-2858 GCA_035298985.1 Azonexus sp.
GCGAAGCGTTCGGTCGGGTCGCCGAGTTCGCGGCTGCTCGGGCGGGCTTTTTTTGCCTCCTGGCCGCCGACTTCGCCGGTGTATTTTCCTTCCTGGTGTGGATCGATGGCTTTCAGGAAGGCCTCTTGGGCCGCATTGGCCTTGAGCGGCATGGCCTGGTGCTGGTGGGCTGCATCGGACAGGGCCTGGGCGGTTTCGTGGGCTGAATTCAACTGAGCCACCGTTTCGGCCACGTCCATCTGCGTGCTCTGCCCGTTGGGGCGAGCCGTGGCCGAGATCAGGATGCCTTCGCCGGCGCGCACGGCCAGCCAGCCGTCGGTGCGTAGTTCGAAGCCGCTACCGCGCCAGGCGCCGCGGGTGGCTGATTCCGGGGCCTGGTGGATGAGGTGGCCGAGGCTCAGCTGGCCGGCGTTCTCGCTGGTCGCCAGGCGCGTCCGCAGCTGACCGGGGGCATCGTCGGTCAACCACTGGTTGAACCCGGACTCGTGGTTGTGGCTCATCCAGCCGGAAATCACCCCTGGATGATTGGCCCCGGCTTCATGGCCGGCCGAAAAAGGCGGCAGGTCGGCGCCGTTGTAGCTCTGGCCGACGATGATCGGGCGATCGATATCGCCATCGAGGAAATCGACCAGCACCTCGGTGCCGATGCGGGGCAGGAAATGGCTGCCCCAGTTGGCACCGGACAGCCACTCGGCGACCCGCACCCAGGTGCCGGATTGATCGTTGCCCGGCGCGTTCCCCGTCTTGCCGGCCGTGCGGCCGGCCGGCCCGGTCTCGCTGAGGCCGCCGGCCAGCGGGGTTTCTCCGCGTTGCCAGGGAAACTGGATCTTGACGCGATGATCGCGGTCGGTGGTGACGACCTGATCGGCTAGGCCGACGACATGGGCCACCTGCGGCCGGGTGCCAGGGCGGGGCAGCGCCCGGGGGACGACCGGTACGGCAGCCGGCTGGGCCGCGAGGTCGTTGCGATAGCTGCCATTCTCGACCTCGGTGCTGCCCAGCAGCCTGGCGACTTCGGCGCCGAGGTTGTTGGCGCCGTGATGGTCGACGGCCAGGATGGTGAAGCGGGCGTCGTCGCCGAGATAAGTGCTGTGCTGGCTCAAGGTGACGACCGTCCCTTCCGCCAACTGGCGTACGGTACTTTCGCCAGAAAAGCGGCGATAGGCGGCTTCGCAGGCGGCGAGGGCCAGATCGGTGCGCAACTGAGCGGCTGCGCTGTCTTCGAAACGGTAAGGGCGGGACGCGTCGTGGATTTCCAGCCGGGGCAACTCGCCGTTGTCCAGCTCGCTTTGCGACTGGGCGCCGGTGGCGACCAGATTCTTGTAGTCCCAGCCCGCCAGGGTGACGGCGTTGGGCTGCACGCTGCGGGTTTCCTGCCAGCTCTGGACGGTGTCCATCGTTTCGGTGGCGTTGTTGCGGTGAAAACGAATGACCGGCTGGGCACCGGTCGGCAGCTCACTGTCGCGGTCGAAGACGATGAGCCGGTGGCGGGTGTGCGTCGCATCGTCACCCGCCACGGCCGATTGATCGTGTTCGAAGCGGAAGGACAGGCCTTCTTCGGCCAGCAGGCGGCGGATGAAATCGAAGTCGGTTTCCCGGTACTGCGTCGCGATGCTGTGGGTGCGCAGCGGCTGGGTGACCTGGTTCGACCAGTCGGCCTCCGGGTAGTCGGCCAGGATTTGCCCGACGATGTCGATGACGGTCTTGTTCTGGAACAGGTAGCAGTCCCGGCGCTGGGCGAGGAAGGCCAGGAAAGGTTCCATGGTCAGGCGGTAGCGGGCCAGCCCGCCGTCGCTACCCAGTTGCATGGCGTGGGTGACGTAACCGTGCCAGGAACGTTTGCTGCCGTCGGCCTGCAGCAGGCGCAGGGTGATTTCTTCGCCGATCAGGGGCTTGAGAGCGAAATGGGCGTTGGTCGAGACGCAGTCGATGTCGAAACGGAAGGCTGCGGAGACCGCTTCGTGCCCGGAGAAGCGTTCGACGACCAGCGCGGCATCGGGCAGCGGCGTTTTGAGTTCGAGCAGGCGGGCGTGTTGGCCGAAGAGCGAGGCAAGCAGGGTGTCGAGGATTGACATATGAATGCCAAATGAAAATGTCATTGTATGACATTTGGCTTTAATGGCTCAATTGGAAATTCTTGTTCGACAGATCGGGGATAGCGCGCTTAAGTCGTATCATGGTCCCATGCTGACTATAGAAATCGTTTCCGATGTCGTCTGCCCGTGGTGCTTCATCGGCCTGCGCCGGCTGTCGGCGGCCATCGATCTGGTGCGCCGGGATATTCCGGACTTTCACTGCCGCAAGCTGTGGCTGCCCTTTTTCCTGAATCCGGATACGCCGCCGGAAGGCGAGCATTACCTGCCTTTCCTGATCGCCAAGTTCGGCAGCCGGCAACAGGTCGAGTCGCTGTTTGACCGTGTTCGGCAAGCAGGGCGCGAGTACGGCCTGGACTACGCCTTCGACAAGATCACCCGGCGTGCCAACACGTTGCGGGCGCATCGGCTGATCCACTGGGCGCAGCAGCGCGGCGATGCTGAAGCGCTGGTCGAGCGCCTGTTCGTCGCCCAGTTCCAGCGCGGCGAGCATGTCGGCGATATCGGCCTGCTGGCGGCCATTGCCGGCGAATGCGGTTATCCGGCCGACGAGGTCGCCGCCTATCTCGCTTCCGGGCAGGATGCTGAACTGTTGCGCGCCATGGAAGCCGAAATCCGCTCCATCGGTATCCGCTCAGTGCCGACCTTTATCGTCGACCGCCGGCAGCTGGTGGTCGGTGCCGAAGACCCGGCGGTATTGGCCGAGGCTATCCGGGCAGTCCTGGCTCGGGGCTGAACGCCAAGCTCAGCCGGCTTGCCGGCGGG
>DATGXM010000039.1:0-1545 GCA_035298985.1 Azonexus sp.
GGCGCCCTTGATGACGTGCGAAACGTTGCGCAAGGTGGCCGCATTACCCTCGGCGATGCCGTTTTCCAGTTCGACCAGATAGTTGGGAACGTCCTCGAGGAAGGGGCGGATGGCCTCGCCGACCGCGGGGCCGAGGATCTCCCGCAGGCGTTTGAGCACCGTGGTGTCGAGCGGCGAATTGCTGCCGGCCAGATCGCTTGCGGTGTCGGTCGAAGGCAGATGGTCGGAATGCCAGTTGAGCCACTGCGTCAGACGTGCCGACAGCGCATCCAGCGTCAGCGGCTTGGGCAGATGATCGTCCATGCCGGCCGCCTTGCAGTGCTCGATGTCGGCCGGCAGGGTGTTGGCGGTCATGGCGATGATAGGCGTGCGGCGGGAAGCGGCTGATTCCTGGCTGCGTATCGCCTCGGTGGCCTGGAAACCGTCCATTTCGGGCATCGAGCAGTCCATCAGGATGAGGTCCCAGCCGCCCTCGCGCCAGTTGGCGACGGCTTCGATGCCGTTCTTGGCGATACCGTAGGTGCAGCCGAGCATGCGCAGCATGCCAGCCGCGACCAGCTGGTTGGTGGCGTTGTCTTCGGCAATCAGGATGCGGCCGCTGCGGCTGACCAGCTTGTCGTGGTCTGTCTGCGGGGCCGGCGCCGCGGCAGCCGAGCTGGCGATGCACGGCGTGGTGAACCAGAAATTGCTGCCTTCGCCCGGCGTGCCTTCGACGCCGATTTCGCCGCCGAGCAGGCGGACGATCTGCTTGCAGATGGAAAGTCCGAGGCCGCTGCCGCCGTAGCGGCGGGTGGTCGAGGCGTCGGCCTGGGTGAAGGAGTCGAAAATGACCGACTGCAATTCCTTGGCGATGCCGATGCCGGTATCGCGGACGCTGAAGCGCAACTGGCGGCCTTCGTCGATACGATCGACGGTCAGCGTGACCGAACCCCGCTCGGTAAATTTGAGCGCGTTGCCCAAGAGGTTGATCAAAACCTGGCGGATGCGGGCCGGGTCGCCGGTCAGCGCCGGCGGAACGTCGGCCGCCACGCGCTCGGCGAGGGCGATGTTTTTCTGGGCGGCCAGCGTGTGGAACATGTTCATCACGCCGTCGACCAGCGGCTGTATCTGGTAATCGCAGGCATCGACTTCCATGCGGCCGGCTTCCAGGCGCGAGAAGTCGAGAATGTTGTTGATCAGTTCCAGCAAGTATTGCGAAGAGTCCCAGGCTAGGCCGAGCAGTTCCTGCTGCTCGCGATTCATCCGGCTCATCTTCAGCATGTTGAGGGTGCCGATGACGCCGTTCAGCGGGGTGCGGATTTCGTGGCTGATCATGGCCGCGAAATCGGCCTTCAGCTTGGCGAAGCGCAGGGCGCTGTCGCGCGCGGTGCGCAACTCCTGCTCGCGCTGTTCGAGCGCTTCCATCATGCTGTTGAAGGCATGGGCCATGTCGGCCAGGTCTTGCGGACCGGAAGAGTCGGCACGCAGGCCGACTTCGCCTTTTTCGGCCCGCGCCATGGTGTCGGAAAGATCGGCCAGCGGCTGGGTCAGGCGGCGGGCGAGCAG
>DATGXM010000040.1:0-5524 GCA_035298985.1 Azonexus sp.
CTCAATGGCGCCGATCACCTCGCCGTCGGCACTGCGCAAGGGGGCCGCCGTAAAGAACAGCCAGCGCCCGCCCTCCCCGACATGCGGAAAATAATCCTCGGCCTCGTAGGCGCCGGGAATCAGCAAGGAGGCACGGAAGCGTCCATGATAGAGACGATCGATGCCTTTTTCACCGGCCTGGTCGATGATCAGGTCGGCCAGCAACGGACGCTTGCTGCCGTAAAAACTTTTCCAGTGGTCGCCGGTACCGATCACATCCTTGGCCAGCATACCGGTCAGCGCCTCGCAGGCCCGGTTCCAGTGCGTGACGCGATGCTGGGCGCCGATCACCATGGTCGGCACCGGGGAACCGTCGACAATCTGGGCCAGGTAGATTTCCTTGTTGCGCAGGGCGGTTTCGGCACGCCAGCGTTCGGTTACGTCCTGCAAGGTCTCGATGGCACCGACCACCTCGCCCTTGGCATTGCGCAGCACCGCGGCGGTAAAGAACAGCCAGCGCCCGCCATCGCCGAAGGCAGGGAAGAAATCCTCCGCCTCGTAGGAATCCTCGCCCAGGGCCGAACGGGAAAACTTGCCGTGGTAGTAATGGTCAATGTCGGCTTCGGCGACACCATCGACTACCAGATCGGCGAGCAAGGGGCGCGCCGAGTCGTAAAAGGCCCGCCATTGTTCCGAGCGCCCGACCATTTCGGCCGCCGGCACGCCGGTCAGCGCCGCGCAGGCGCGATTCCAGTGCGTCACCCGATGGTTCGCATCAATAACGATGGTCGCCACCGGATTGCCCTCGACCAATTGGCTCAGCGCAATATCGCTGGTCTCAGTGGATTGCTGCATGAAAAAACTGCCTTCTCTGTCGGGTAGAATTTATAGTTACCAATATGGCGCAAGCGGTCGCTGACAACAATAATCTCCCCTAACCTGACGTGAAAAAAAACCAAGTCGAGCAATTTTTCGCCCGTTTACGCGAAGCAAATCCTGCGCCAACGACCGAATTGCATTATGCGACGCCATTCCAGTTGCTGATTGCCGTCATCCTGTCGGCCCAGGCCACCGATGTCGGCGTGAACAAGGCCACCGCCCGCCTGTTTCCGGTCGCCCCGACCGCGGAAGCCATGCTCGCGCTCGGTGAAGAGGGATTGACCGACTACATCAAGACCATCGGCCTGTTCCGCACCAAGGCCAAGAACGTGATCGCCACCTGTCGCAGGCTGGTCGAACAGCATGGTGGCCAAGTACCCGAAGATCGTGCCGCCCTCGAAGCCCTGCCCGGGGTCGGCCGCAAGACGGCCAACGTCGTGCTCAACACCGCCTTCGGTCAACCGACCATCGCCGTAGACACGCATATCTTCCGGCTAGGCAACCGGACGGGGCTGGCGCCCGGCAAGACGGTCAACGAGGTCGAGCAGAAACTGCTGCGCGTCACGCCGGACGAATTCAAGAAGGACGCCCATCACTGGCTGATCCTGCACGGCCGCTACGTCTGCAAGGCACGCAAACCGGAGTGCGCACGCTGCGTCGTCGTCGACCTGTGCGCCTATCGGGGCAAGACCGTATGAAAGCGGCGAGCCGCCTGGTGACCGGCCCGCGGCCGGTTGCCGAACTCGCCTACGAGGCCGTCCGCCAGGCCATGGCCAGTGCCGGCGTCGCGCGGGCCGACCAGGTTCTGCTCTTCCTCAGCCGCGACTACGCCCGCAATCCGCAACCAGCTGTCATCGCCGCGGCGCGTGCCGCGGGCTGCCTGTCGGTGTGCGGCAGTACGGCCAGCGGCCTGTTTACCGAATGCGGCTGGCAGCTCGATCAGCCAGCCGCGGCGGCCATGGTTCTGGCCTCCCCCGGTTCCACCGAAGGGGCGGACGAACCGCGGCTCTCCTTCTCCTCGCACGGCAGGCTACCGTTCGACTGGCAAGCCGATGCCCGGCGTGCCGGCTTTCTCGATTCCGATGGCGTCACCTGGGCACATGGCCGCATCGCCGCTGGTGGCTGCGCCGAACTGCGTATTCCCGGGGTACGTTCCCGTCTGGCCATATCCACCGGCCTGCGCCTGCTCGGCGATCCGCAGACGGTCGACCAATGCGGCGGCTATGAACTCGGCCGCGTTGGCGGCCACCGCGCCATCGACAGCCTGTACCGCGCGCTGCCGGCCGAATTGCGGCAATCCCCCCCGCTCCACCAGATTGCCCTGATGCGCCACCCGGACGAACCGGGGATCGCCATCCTGTCCGCCAATGGCGATGGCTCGCTGCTGCTGGCCGACAGCCTGGAAAACAGCGAGACGATCACCTGGGCCATCCGCCAGCCGCTGACCGCCGAACAACAGACGCGTTCATCCCTGGACTGCCTCGCGCAGACCACTCCACGCCCCGATTTTGCGCTGATGTTCTCGTGCATCGGCCGGGGGCCGCTGTTCTATGGCGACGACGACCGCGACCTGGCGGTCTTCCGCGAGGTTTTCCCCGATACGCCGCTGCTCGGCGCCTATGGCACCGGCCAGATCATTCCCGCTTCCGGGAACAATCGCCTGTACCACAATGCCGTACTGACACTGCTCTTCGAAAGCTCCCATGTTTAATCCGTCCCGCGAACAGGTGCGCCGTTTCTTCTGCGACGCCTGGAAAAAACATATCGACCGCCTGCCGCTGGTCGGCGCTGAAGTCACCGCCGCCGATATAGCCACCCGCCATCCCGAATACCACCCCCTGCTCGCCGATGCCGACTCTGCCGTGAACAGGGATTGGGTGCCGGAAGGCGGCGAGATGAACCCCTTCCTGCATTTGTCGCTGCACCTGGCCATCCACGAACAGGTCAGCATTGACCAGCCCCCCGGCATCCGCCTGGCTTTCGAGCAATTGCGGGCGCGCATGGACCCGCACGACGCGGAACACGTCCTGCTCGAATGCCTGGGCGAAACGATCTGGCAGGCCCAGCGCAACGGTCAGCCGATGGACGCCATGGCCTACGTCGATGCCGTACGGCGCAAGGCCAGCCTGATTATTTGATCGGCACGGGCTGGCAACCGGATCAGCCCGCAGCAATGCAGCAGCCGTTCCGGCGAGCTATCTAGTGGTTCAGCGAACTCGCCTAGCTGTCGTCCGAAGGGGGCGCTACCTTAATGACCTCTTCCAGGGAGGTCAGCCCCTGTGCCACCTTCAACGCTCCAGAAATACGCAGCGGCCGCATGCCTTCACGGAATGCCTGTTCGCGCAGCTTCGGTATTTCGGTGACCGGCTTGATCTGCCGGCGGATTTCCGGCGAATTGAGCAGCAATTCGTAGATCCCTACCCGCCCGGTGTAGCCGGTCATCCGGCACTCCAGGCAGCCGACCGGTTGCCACAACTGCGCCGGCTCGGCCGATTTCCACGGTGCCACCAGGGAACGCCAGGCCGCCTGCTGATCCTCGGTAATCGGCATCGCCTTCTTGCAATGCGGGCACAGCGTGCGCACCAGGCGTTGGGCCATCACGCCGAGCAGGGTCGAGTTGATCAGATAGGCCGGCACGCCGAGGTCGAGCAGGCGGGTAATCGCCGACGGCGCATCGTTGGTGTGCAGGGTCGACAGCACCAGATGCCCGGTCAACGCCGCCTGGATGGCCATTTCCGCGGTTTCCAGATCGCGGATTTCGCCGATCATCACGATATCCGGGTCCTGGCGCATCAGGGCGCGCACGCCGTCGGCGAAGCCGAGGTCGATGGCACGGTTGACCTGCATCTGGTTGAAGGCCGACTCGACCATTTCGATCGGGTCCTCGATGGTGCTGACATTGACCTCCGGCGTCGCCAGCTGCTTGAGCGTGGTGTACAGCGTCGTCGTCTTGCCGGAACCGGTCGGACCGGTGACCAGGATGATGCCGTTCGGCGAAGCGGTCATCTGCTTCCAGCGCGACTGGTCGTCATCGGAAAAACCGAGCGAACGGAAATCCCGGACCAGCACTTCCGGATCGAAAATACGCATGACCAGCTTTTCGCCGAACGCCGTCGGCAGGGTCGACAACCGCAATTCGACCTCCTGCCCGGCCGGCGTCCGCGTCTTGATCCGGCCATCCTGCGGCCGGCGTTTCTCGATGACGTCCATGCGGCCGAGCAGCTTGATGCGGCTGGTCATGGCGTTCATCACCGCCATCGGTATCTGGTAGACCTGATGCAGCACGCCGTCGATGCGGAAGCGGACAATGCCCAGGTCGCGCCGCGGCTCGATGTGGATGTCCGAGGCGCGCTGGTCAAAGGCGTATTGCCACAGCCAGTCGACGATATGGACGATGTGCTGGTCGTTGGCATCGAAGGTCCGGTTACCCTTGCCCAGCTCGACCAGTTGCTCGAAGCTCGACAAGCCGCTCGTCACCTCGCCGCGCGACGCTGCCTTCTTGACCGACTTGGCCAGATTGAAAAATTCGACCAGATAACGGCCGATATCGTCCGGATTGGCCATCACCCGGCGGATGTCCTTGCGCAGGATGTGCTGCAGTTCGGCCACCCATTCGCGAATGAAAGGCTCGGCCGTGGCGATCACCACTTCCCGTGATGTCACCTGCACCGGCAGAATGCCGAAACGCGCCGCATAGGCGCTGGACATCACTTCGGCGACGCCGGTGAAATCGATCTTCAGCGGATCGATGTGCAGGTAATCTAGGCCCGTCCGTCCGGCCAGCCATTCGGTCAGGCTATCCAGATTGAGAAGCTTGGCCGGCGCCTTGGCACTGCGCCATTTCTGGTCGGCGATGACGATCAGCGGATGGAGCTTGCCGCCATGCAGACGGCGCTCGCTTTTCAGGGCATCGGCCGCCTCGCGACCGACAAGGCCGTCCTCGACCATCCAGTCGACGACCTCGGCGAGAGTCAGGCGGTGTTCGCCTACGTTCCTGTCATTCATCGCGGCAATATAGCATGCGACCGACTAGCGCTGCCGCAGCGGCCTCAGAAGATCGGACAGGCCGTTGTGATCGATCTCCTGCATCAAGGCCAGCAAACGGCCGATCTCCCCCGGCGGAAAACCTTCACGGGCAAACCAGTTCAGGTAGTTCCCCGGCAAATCGGCAATCAGCGTGCCCTTGTGCTTGCCGAAGGGCATGGCGCGGGTGACCAGCAGGAGCAGATCGTCGGGATTCATCGGCGCACGCCTCGCCACAAGGGATAGAGCCCGAGCAGACCCAGCACCGGGCCAGGCAGCAGCAACCACGCGATGTTGGTTCCCCAGTTGCCGATCCACGCTGTCCCGAGCTGGATCGAGACCATCGTGATGGCAAAGCCGATCGAATTCTGGAAGGCCAAGGCGCTGCCGACGATCTCGGGAGCGCAGGCCTTGGCGGACAGCGCCGAGAAATGGGGGGAATCAGCCACCACCGTCGCACCCCAGACAAGCAGCAACAACACCTTGGCCCACGGCGCCCAGTCGCTAGCCAACGGAAACACGGCGCAGCAAGCGGCCGAAAGCACCAGCGCCGTAGCGGCGACCCGGGCGCTGCCGATACGCTGGCTCCACCAGCCCCCGAAGAGGCAACCCAATGCCCCGATCCCGATGATCGCAAAGGCCA
>DATGXM010000041.1:0-12308 GCA_035298985.1 Azonexus sp.
AGCCCGGACAGCCCGAGCAGCGAGCCCACCCCGATGGCGATCAGCGGCAGGGCAAGCAGTTTGACGGCGACCAGCCAGCCGGCAAAAAACCGTGTTCCGTCACTTCCTTCCAAACGCAGAGCCGCGCCGACGGCGATCAGGCCGAGCGCAATCGAGGCGTCGGCCAGGCGGCCGAGAAAGGCCTGCACGGGCGCCGGCGGCACGAAGCCGGCCAGGTTGAGCAGGAAGCCGGTCGCCGTGCCCCAGATCAGCGGATTGCGCGCCACTTCCCGCCACAGCCCGGATTCGCCATGGCGAGCCAGCATCCACACCGACACCAGATTGGCCAGCGGCACGGCCGCACCGACGATCAGGCCCATGGTGGCAATGCCGGGCGCGCCGAACAGCATGCCGGCGACGGCGAGCGCGATATAGGAATTGAAGCGATAGGCGCACTGGAACATCGACGCATAGGTCAGTGCCGGCAGGCGGGAGAACAGCTTGGGAATGACGCCAAGCAGCATGCCGCCGGCCATCGCGGCAAAGGCGGTAGCGAGCAGCGGCAGGGCAGCGCCGAGGTCGAGGCGGGTCCTGACGATGGCGTTGATGAGCAGCGCCGGGAACAGGATGAAATAGACCAGTTTCTCGACGCCGCTCCAGAAATGGTCGCCCAGGTGCATCCAGCGCCGGATGGCGGCACCGAGCAGGATCAACGAGAAATCGGGCAGCAGTAGCAATGCGGTATTCATCGCCGCATTCTAAGTCCAGCCGGAATCATCCGACATCCGTACCTTCCGCACGCCGGCTTGACCCACCGCCGCAAACCCGAAATACTGATTGCGACAAGGAGAATGACATGCAACTTGCGTGGTGGGCGTGGATCGTCATTGGCATCGTACTCATTGTGGCCGAACTGGCCGTCCCATCGTTTTTCCTGATCTGGTTCGGCCTGGGCGCCCTGCTCGTCGGCCTGCTCATGCTGGTCCTGCCCGCGCTGTCGCTGACCGCCCAGCTGGCCATCTGGACCGCCGCCTCGCTGGCCATGGTGGTGCTCTGGTTCCGGGTGTTCAAACCGGGTTTCCACAAGACGCGGATCGGCACGGCGGCCGGCGAAGCGATCGGCGAAATCGGCCTGCTGGTCAGCGCCGTCGCCCCCTTCCAGCGCGGCAAGGTGCGTTTCCAGCGCCCGGTGCTCGGTTCCGATGAATGGGTTTGCGTCGCCGACGGCCCCATCGCCGCCGGCGAGCGGGTACGGGTGGTCGCCGTCGAAGGCAGTTTCCTGACCGTCAGCAAGGCTTGAGGAGCAAAATCATGGAAGTCAGTCCCGGATTCGTCGTCGTTGTCGCCATCCTGGCCTTTGTCGCAGTGACCATCGCCAAGGGCGTGCGTATCGTGCCGCAGGGCATGGAATGGATCGTCGAGCGTCTCGGCAAGTATCACGGAACCTTGAAGCCGGGCCTCAACATCGTCATTCCCTACCTCGACAAGATCGCCTACCAGCTGGTCACCAAGGACATCATCCTCGATGTCCAGGAACAGGAAGTGATCACCCGCGACAATGCGGTGATCCTGACCAATGCTATCGCCTTCATCAAGGTCACCGACCCGGTCAAGGCGGTGTATGGCGTGACCGACTTCTCGGAGGCGATTCGCAACCTGATCATGACCACGCTGCGCTCCATCGTCGGCGAAATGGAACTCGACGAAGCGCTGTCGTCGCGCGACAAGATCAAGGCCCGGCTGCGCGAGAGCATCGCCGACGAGGCGGTGGACTGGGGCCTGACCGTCAAGTCGGTCGAAATCCAGGACATCAAGCCGTCCCAGTCGATGCAAAAAGCCATGGAAATGCAGGCCGCCGCCGAACGGGAGCGCAAGGCCGTCGTCACCCGGGCGGAAGGCGCCAAGCAATCGGCCATCCTGGAAGCCGAGGCGCGCCTCGAATCGTCCAAGCGCGATGCCAATGCGCAGGTCATGCTGGCCGAAGCCTCGGCCGAGGCCATCCGCCGCATCGCCGCTGCCATCGGCGACCAGAGCGGTCCGATGTCCTACATGCTGGGCGAGAAATACATCAAGGCCCTGGAGCGCATGGGCGAAGCCAACAACGCCAAGCTCGTCGTCCTTCCCGCCGACCTGCAGGACGCCCTGCGCGGCCTATTCGGCCGCCAGGGCTAGCGCCCGCCCCGGCGTCGGCCGGTGTACCGGAAATACTGCACAATCGGGGTCAAATTCCCCACTGCGGCCATGGGCAAGCCTGCTACAGTAAATGCCGATGTCCTTGCCCTCCTGGATCAACCCTTTGCGCAGACGCAAGCCAAGCCATGCCGGAACACCCCACCCCGACCCTTGCCGTTGAACCGCAGGCGCCGCGTGTCGACAGCCCTTATCTGGTGCATGGTGCAGTACATGAAATTTCCGGACAGGCGGCAAGCATCGATGGCGAGCTGCTCGGCAAACTGATCCAGCGCCGGCTGAAGCGCCTGGAGCGCGTCCTGTCGGCCCATGGCGGCACCCCGCTCAAGACCTTCCCGCAGGGCCTGCTCGCCATCTTCCATTCGGCGGAAGCGGCCCTGATCGGGGCCTGCGAGATGCAGCGGCGTTGCGCCGTCATTCCCCAGCTGGCCGATACCCAGCTGGCCCTGAAGATCGGCATCCATGTTACGCTGGGTCGACGCCTGAGCGAACAGGCCGCCGACCCGGCGGAAGCGACCGCCGCCAAGCTGTCCGAACTGCTCGACGAATCGGGCATCGTCGTTTCCGAAACGGTCAGCGCGGCACTGCCCGCGGCGCTAAAGGACAAATGCACGCCGATTGCCAACGACGGTTCGGCGATCGCGGCCTTTTCCGTCGACTGGAACGCCGTTCCGATGCAACGGCAGCCGCTGCCGGCCGCCGGGCACACGACCAGGAAAATCCCCGCCCCGCCCCGACAGGCGCACATCACGCTGCGGCTCGGCACACGCAGCTACCACTTCGACAGCCGGCAACACGTCATCACCTTCGGCCGCGACCCGGCCAGCGACCTCACCATCAGCAGCCAGCGGGTCTCGCGCCGGCATTGCCGGATCGTCTATCGCGCCGGCCATTACGTGCTGGTCGACCTGAGCACCAACGGCACCTACGTTTATCTCGACAACGGCCAGGAAATCCGGGTCCAGAAGGGCATGCTGCAACTGTCCGGCACGGGCCGGCTCAGCTTCGGCCAGAGCTGGCAGGGCGCTGCCGAACAATCCGTCGCCTTCGAGGTGGTGACCGCCGGCTGAGTCGGACCTTTTATTTCTGCTTTCCCGCCTCGTCATACTGCCGGCGCAACCGGGCGAGGCCTTGCCGGAAGGCTTCGGCATCGCCGTAATCGAAGAAGTCGTGATAGCGGTCGTGCGCCGCCTTGAGCCGGCGGGCGTGCTTGATCGGGCACCAGTACTGCTCGGTGCGCGCCGCCACTTCGCGGAAGTAGGCCGCCACGCCGTTGCCGTAGGAGCAGTAGAAGCAGTTGAATTTCTCGATGATGTTCAGATAGGGCAGGTCCTCGCGGTCGAAGACCAGATAATCGGCACGGCGCACCTTGGGGATGCGGTAGATCGGAAAGCAGATCGCCTGGTAGACCGTGACGAACAGGTCGAGCAGCAGGAAGGGAATCCAGCCGGCGTAGATGACCGGGGCGGTCAGCGCCACCAGCAGGCGGCTACGGAGCAGGAAGCGAAACAGCCCGATCTTGTAGCGCCGCTGCTGGCGCAGGAATTCCTCGGCCAGCCCCTGCCTCTTCTGCGCCCAACCCTCCCGGGCCTTGCGGTACTCCTCCTCGACCTGGTCCTCGAGTTCGTGAATGCGCGCCAGCAGTTCGTCGATACGCGTGGTCATAGTCCCTGCTCCAATGGCCGAATGCACCGGCAATGCAGGGAGTTTGCCCGATCGCGGCGCGGGCGTCACGCTCAGGGCTTATGACGCAGTCGGCTCGGATCGCAGAGGTATGCCGGTTCTCAGCCGAGGGCGCCGCTCTCCTGCAGGCGGCTCACGTCGGCCGACGAATAGCCGGCAGCACGCAGGATGGCTGCATTGTGTTCGCCGGCCCGCGGCGCCGGCTGGCGAATGGCGAATTCGTGTTCGGAAAGCTTCAGCGGCGGGGCGAACTGGGTCAGGTCGTCACTCCGCAGGATCATGCCGCGGGCGACCAGCTGCTCGTTGCGCAGCGCCTCTTCCGGACTGAGCACCGGCGTGACGCAGCAGTCGCTGGCGGCGAAGCGTGCCGCCCAGTCGTCGCGCTCGCGGGTCGCGAACAATGCGGCCATTTCCGTGCGCAGGCCGGCATCCCACTGGCGCGCCACCCACTCGGGACGTTCCAGCACGCTGCAGCAGACCTGCCAGAACTTGCCTTCCAGCGCGCCGACCGCCATGTACTTGCCGTCGGCGCAGCGGTAGGTCGCGTAGCAGGGCAGGCCGCCGGTCAGCAAATCGGCGCCGCGCGGCGCCGAGCGGCCGGTATCTTTCAGGCGCAGCATGGCGAAATAGGTGTGGGCCAGCACACTGTCGGTCATCGATACATCGACATGGCGCCCCTGCCCGCTGCGCTGGGCGTCGACCACGGCGGCCAGGATGCCCATGGCAGCGGTCAGCGCCCCGCCGAGCAGATCGGCGATCTGGAAATTCGGGATGGCCGGGGCGCTGCCCTCGATGCCGATCTGCTCCAGCACGCCGGCGTAGCCGAGATAGTTGATGTCGTGGCCGGCCAGATGCTTGTAGGGACCGTCCTGGCCGTAGCCGCTGATCGCGCAGTAGGTGATTTTCGGATTGAGCGCACGCACCGTTTCGTAGCCGATGCCCAGCTTGTCGACGACGCCGGGCCGGAAGCTCTCGACGATCACGTCGGCAGTGGCGGCCAGGCGCAGGAAGATGTCGACGCCTTCCGGTTTCTTCAGGTCGAGGACCAGGCCCTGCTTGTTGCGGTTGATCATCCGGAAGTAGGCGCTGCTTTCACCGTTTGGTTCGCCCTGCCCGCTACCCAGCGTGCGGGCGTAGTCGCCGAGTTGCGGGTCCTCGATCTTGATCACCTCGGCACCGAGGTCGGCCAGGTGCAAGGTCGCCACCGGGCCGGGCAACAGCCGGGTCAGGTCGAGAACGCGGATACCGGCCAGCGGCGCCGGACGGCTCATGACGGGCAGACGCCGAGCAGGTCGGCTTCCAGTTCGAGCTCCATGCCTTTTTCCAGCTTGCGGTCGATGTACATGCCGCGATACAGTCGCCCGGCATTCTCCGCCTTGCGGGCGTGCGGCGTTTCCCAGTCGATGACGCGGATGCGGACAATGCCGATCTGCTCGTCGCGCTCCGCCACGTCCGGACTGACGCACGGGTAAGCCAGGGCATGGCGGTTGAATTCGTCACGGCTGTATTGTTCAAGATTCTTGCCCGGCACTTGCGGGCATTTGCCCAGGTGGCGAGTCTGCACCTCGCTGGCCACGACCTCGCCCTTAAGGTAGAACACCGGATCGGTGACCACCCAGCCGGCGCCGCCCTCCTCATAGCGCACGCATTGCCCTGCACGCAGCATTTCCGGCTGCTTGAACAACAGGCGGGCCGACGGACGCAGTTGCGCTTCGTCGGCCTGCGCCGAAACCGCCAGACAGGCCAATGCAGCCAGGAAAATACGCATGATGGACACCCGGATCAGTAGACCCGGCTATCTTCGATCACCTTCCCGTCGTTGGGCAAGCCCCCCGGCGCGGCAAAGGCCACTTCGCCGCGCAACTTGGTCACTTCGCGCAGGCTGTTGACCAGCGCCTGGTCGAGCGCTTCATGGCCGGCCTCGATTTCGCAATGCAGCACCATGCGATCCTGACCGCCCGGATTGTCGACCACCAGACGCATGCGATGGATCTCCGGATGGCGGCCGGCGATTTCGGCGACCTGCTCCGGGTGCACGAACATGCCCTTGACCTTGGTCGTCTGGTCGGCACGCCCCATCCAGCCCTTCAGGCGGACATTGCTGCGCCCGCAGGACGAACGGCCGGGCAGCATGGCCGACAGATCGCCGGTGGCGAAGCGGATCAAGGGGTAATCCGGGTTGAAGGTGGTGACCACCACCTCGCCGACCTCGCCCGCCGCGACCGGATCGCCGGTGCCGGGGCGGACGATTTCGACCAGCAGTTCCTCCTCGACGATCAGCCCTTCCTCGGCATCGGTCTCGTAGGCGATGGCGCCGATGTCGGCCGTGGCATAGCACTGGCGCACCGTGATGCCGCGCTCGTTCAGCCAGTTGCGGGTGATCCCCGGCAAGGCTTCGCCGGAGACCAGTGCCTTCTTCAGCGACGAAATGTCGGCGCCCAGTTCTTCCGCCTTCTCGACGATGATGCGCAGGAAGGATGGCGTGCCGACATAGCCGTCCGGCCGCAGATCGACCATGGCCTGCACCTGCTGCTCGGTCTGCCCGACGCCGCCGGGGAAGACCGCGCAGCCCAGCTTGCGCGCGCCGCCTTCGAAAATGAAGGCGCCGGGCGTGAAGTGGTAGGAAAAGCAGTTATGGATCAGATCGCCGTCGCGGAAGCCGGCGGCGTACAGCACGCGCGCCATGCGCCAGTGATCCATCTCCAGGCCCTGCAGTTCGTAGATCGGCCCGGGCGAAGCGAAAACCCGCTTGGCCTTGCTACGGGCCAGCGCATTCAGCCCGCCGAAGGGCGGCCGCTTCTTCTGCAATTCGATCAGGTCGCGCTTGCGGGTCAGCGGCAGCTTGGCCAAGGCTTCGCGCGTCGTGCATTCGAAGGGATTGATCCCGGCCAGCGACTGGAAATAGTAATGCGTCGTTTCCTTGGCATGCGCCACCTGGCGGGCCAGCTTGTCCATCAGATCGGCCTCGCGCTCATCCGGATCGCGGGTTTCGAGCGGATCGTAATAGCTCATTTCAATGTTCTCCGTTTGTTCCGATAGGCCAGGGGGTTTTTCAGCGAAAGGTCCGCACAGCCCAAGGGTTGCAAAGTAGCCGCGCAGGGCAAGGCGGAGGCCGGCGCCGTTGGCTCCTGCCAACAAGCCGGCCGACAACGCCGCCATGCGCGGCGCACTGCAGCCCGCTACGAGAGCCAGCGTTTACGGCGTCTGTAGTGCTTGACGTCTTTGAAGGATTTGCGTCCGGCCGAGGACAGCCCCAGGTAGAACTCCTTGACGTCCTCATTGGTCCGCAAATCCTCCGCATCGCCTTCCATCACCACCCGGCCGTTTTCCAGGATGTAGCCGAAGTCGGCGTACTTCAGCGCCACCATGGTGTTCTGCTCGGCGAGCAGGAAGCTGATGTTTTCGCGGCTGTTCAAGTCCTTGACGATCTCGAACACTTCTTCGACGATCTGTGGCGCCAGGCCCATCGACGGTTCGTCGAGCAGGATCATCTCGGGACGGGCCATCAGGGCGCGGCCGATGGCGCACATCTGCTGCTCGCCGCCGGAGGTGTAGCCGGCCTGCGAGGTACGGCGCGTCTTCAGGCGCGGGAAGTAGTGATAGACCTTCTCGAGGTTTTCCTTCAGCTCGCCGCGCGACAGCGCCTGCGTGTAGGCGCCGGTGAGCAGGTTTTCCTCGATGGTCAGGTGGCCGAAGCAGTGCCGGCCTTCCATGACCTGGATGACGCCGCGTTTGACCAGTTCGTTGGGGGTGAGCTGATCTACCCGGGCCCCCTTGTACTCGACCGAACCCTTGGTCACATCGCCGCGCTCGGCATGCAGCAGGTTGGAAATGGCCTTCAGGGTCGTTGACTTGCCGGCCCCGTTGGCCCCGAGCAGGGCGACGATCTTGCCCTTGGGAACATTCAGCGAAACCCCCTTGAGCACCAGGATCACGTGGTCGTATATGACCTCGATGTTGTTGATGCTCAGGTAGTTTTCTGCGTTGATGGGAGTAGTTTGTGCAGTCATGTGTTGGTTCCTTTAGTCACTAGTTGCTAGTCGTCAGTCGCTAGCAAAAACGGCTAACGACCAACAACCAGCGACTAACTGCTAACTCACTTTTCCTTGCTGCAATCGCGGGGCGTAATGCCCTTTTCCTTGGCGTACTGCTTGGCGGAGGCCTGGAACAGCGGGTGGATCAGCGCCTTGTTGCCTTCGATCCAGCCGGACACCGGCACCCACTTGGCGCCGTCCCACTGCTGGATCTTTACCTTGCCGGAGCCTTCGTGGTTGTCGCAGGAAGTCTTGATTTCCGGCAACAGGTCGGCAGCACCGATGGCCTTCAGGCGGGCGTCGTTGATGTTCAGGTTTTCCAGCGCCCAGCGGGTTTGTTCGCCGGTTAGCGCCTTGCCCTTGCCGTACTTCTCCTGGCCCTTGCGGATAGCCTCGACCGACAGCACGGCTGCAGAAACGCCGCGGTTGTAGAGGACGGTGCCGATCTTGGACTTGTCCTGCAGGTTGCCCTTGCCGGCGCCGTAGACCACCTTCTCGATGTCGGCGATCAGCGGCAGGTTGGCACCGGCCAGGTTCCAGGTAGCGGCCATATAGCCCTTGGCGGCATCGCCGGCCGGGATGACGTCTTCCTCGGAACCGGTCCACCACGAGCCGATCATCTTGTCACGCGGGAAGCCGACCTTTTGGGCGGCCTTCAGCGCGGTCTGGTTCATGACGCCCCAGCCCCAGAACACGACGTAGTCCGGCTTCTCCTGGCGAATCTTCAGCCACTGGGCGCCCTGCTCGTTGCCCGGGTGGGCGACCGGAATCTGCACCAGCTGGAACTTGTTCAGCGAGGCCTCGGCCTCCATCGCGATGATGGCTTCCTTACCGTAGGCGGAGTCGTGGTACAGATAAACGATCTTCTTGCCGGCCAGATTGCCGCCGTTCTTGTCCTTGATGAACTTTACGATGGCCGAGGCCTGCATCTGGTAGGTGGTGACCAGCGGGAAGGCGTAGGGGAAAACCGAGCCGTCGACCGCATCGGTGCGGCCATAGCCCATCATGGCCAGCGGCAGCTTGTCCTGCGCCGACTTGTCGATCAGGGCGTAGGAAATGCCGGTGGACATGGTGTGGATCGGGCCAGCCGACTTGGCGGCCTTGCCCTTCAGGCGCTCATAGCACTCGACGCCCTTGGCGTTGTTGTATTCGGTTTCGCACTCTTCGTGCGTTAGCTGCACGCCGTTGACGCCCTTTTCCTTCAGATTGACGTAGGTCAGATAGTCGATGAAGCCGCCGTAGAAGGACTGGCCGTTGGCACCGTAGGGGCCGACGCGATAGCCGGGAATCGGGAAGAACTGTTCTTCGGCAGCAACTGCGCCTTGAGACAGGATGGCCAGGGAAAGCGCAACGGCACTCAGGGCGGGTTTGAAGCTTTTAATCATGGTTTGTCTCCTTGGTTTTATGAAAATGCGGCCCGATTTAGTGCGGGAAGGGCCACAGGCGCAGCTTTTCCTTGGCGATTTGCCACAGACGGGCCAACCCGTGCGGCTCGACGATCAGGAAGAACATGATCAGCGCACCGAACACCAGGATCTGGATGTGCGACACGGTGGCGCTGGAAAACGGCAGGCCGAACAGGTCGGCCGCGAACGGCAGGGCAACGTCGAGGAAGATCGGCAGCAGCAGGATGAAGGCGGCGCCGAGGAAGGCCCCCATGATCGAGCCGACGCCGCCGATGATGATCATGAACAGGATGCGGAACGACATTTCCAGCGAGAAGCCGTCCGGTTCGACCGAGCCGAGGTAGCAGAAGGCGTACAGCGCGCCGGCCACGCCGCAGTAGAAGGAGCTGACAGCGAAGGCGAGCAGCTTGGTCGGCATCAGCTTGATGCCGATCACCGAAGCCGCCACGTCCATGTCGCGCACCGCCATCCAGGCCCGGCCGGTGGACGAGCGCACCATGTTCTTGGCGGCCAGTGCCAGGAAAACGACGATGGACAGCACGAGCAGGTATTTCTCGACCGGCGTGTTCAGTTCGTGGCCGAAGATGATCAGCTTCTGGGTCGAGATCACGCCCGACGACGAATTGTTCGACAGCCAGGGGAACTTGGTCAGGCACCAGACGATGAAGAACTGCGCCGCCAGGGTCGCCACCGCCAGGTAGAAGCCCTTGATGCGCAGCGAGGGCAGGCCGAACAGCACGCCGACCCCGGCCGCCGTCAGGCCGCCGCAGATGAAGGAGGCGAGGATGGGCATGCCCTCGATGCGCAACTGGAAGTTGTAGGCGGCGTAGGCGCCGACCGCCATGAAGGCCGCCGAACCGAGCGACAGCTGGCCGGCGTAACCGGTCAGGATGTTCAGGCCAAGCGCCGCCAGCGCGAAGATCAGGAAGGGAATCAGGATGGCCGAGAACCAGTATTCGCTGGCGAACAGCGGCACGCCGAGGAAGGCGACGGCGAGCAGGACGAGCACGCCGATGCGGTCCTGGCGGATTGGAAACAGCTGCTGATCGGCAGCGTAGGTGGTCTTGAATTGACCGGCTTCACGGTAGAGCATGTTGGGTAGTCCTTAGTCGGTAGTTGTTAGCCGCTAGCACTACACGCGGTCGATGTGCTTCTCGCCGAACAAGCCCTCGGGCCGCACGAGAAGGAACAATAGAGCCAACACATACGGGAACCAGCCTTCGATGCCGCCGAAGTTGCCGCCGAACAGGTCCTGCATGACCGGTGGAATGTAGATTTCGGCCAGCTTTTCCGAGGCGCCGATGATCAGGCCGCCGACGATGGCCCCCGGCACCGACGTGAAGCCACCGAGGATCAGCACCGGTAGCGCCTTGAGCGCGGTGAAAGTGAGCGCAAACTGCACGCCGTTGCGCGCCCCCCACATCATGCCGGCGACCAGCGCGACGAATCCGGCGACGCCCCAGACGATGGCCCAGATGTTCTGCAGCGGAATGCCGATCGACAGCGCGGCCTGGTGGTCGTCCGCCACCGCGCGCAGGGCGCGGCCAACCCGGGTGTATTGGAAGAACAGGGCCAGCGTGGCGACCAGCACCGAGGCGACGCCGGCCGCCACCAGATCGAACTTGGAAATGACCATGTTGAAGTTTTCCAGGATCGATTCGATCGGCTCGTCGACGATGCCGAGATCCAGCGCGCGCGGCTCGGAACCGAAGATCATCGGTGCCAGACCTTCGATGAAGAAGGCGAGGCCGATGGTGGCCATGAACAGTGCGATGGGCGGCTGGTTGACCAGCTTCCTGAGCACGAACTTCTCGGTGGCGATGCCGAACAGGGTCATGATGACGAAGGCGAGGATGATGGCCATCCACAGCGGCGCGCCCTTCTCCATGCAGCCGACGACCGACAGCGCGGCGAGGTAGACCATGGCGCCCTGGGCGAAGTTGAACACCCCGGAAGCCTTGTAGATCATCACGAAACCGAGGGCCACCAGCGCGTACATGACGCCGGACAACAGGCCGCCGATCAGGACTTCAAAAAAGAAATTCATGCTGCCTCCCGGGAATTGCGGGTTGCCGGACGCGCGGCACGAGCTTGAACACGGACGGTCCGGTGGGCGTAGCGGGGCAGTACGCCCCACAGCAAGGCCGACAGCAGGACGGCGGCGATGACGAATTCCATGGCGTCTCCTCAGTGTCCGGCGCCGAGATAGGCGCGGATCACGTCTTCGTTGTTCTTCACGTCGTCGGGCACGCCGTCGCCGATCTTCTTGCCGTAGTCGAGCACCACGACGCGGTCGGAGATGTCCATCACGACGCCCATGTCGTGTTCGATCAGCACGATGGTGGTGCCGAACTGGTCGTTGACGTCGAGGATGAAGCGGCACATGTCCTGTTTCTCTTCGACGTTCATGCCGGCCATCGGCTCGTCGAGCAGCAGCATCGACGGCTCGGCGGCCAGGGCTCGGCCCAATTCGACGCGCTTCTGCAGGCCGTAGGGCAGGCGGCCGACCGGCGTCTTGCGGATGTGCTGGATTTCCAGGAAGTCGATCACTTCCTCGACCTTCTGGCGATGTTCCAGCTCTTCCTTCCTGGCCCGGCCGAACCACAGCGCATGCTCGATGAAGTTGGACTTCATCTTGGTGATGCGCCCGGTCATGATGTTGTCGAGCACGCTCATGCCCTTGAACAGCGCGATGTTCTGGAAGGTGCGGGCGATGTTCTGCTGCGCCGCCATGTGCGGCTCCATCTTCTTGCGCTCGTTGCCGTGCCAGAAGATCTTGCCTTCCTGCGGGTAATAGACGCCGTTGATGACGTTGAGCATCGAGCTCTTGCCGGCGCCGTTGGGGCCGATGATGGCGCGGATTTCATGTTCCCTGACGTTGAAGGAGATGTCGGTGAGCGCCTTGACGCCGCCGAAGCGCAGGGAAATGTTCTGCAGGTCGAGAATGACGTCGCCGATTTTCTTGCTGCTCATCGTGGATTGCTCGCTCGATCCGCCCAGGGCGGAGATGGATGAA
>DATGXM010000042.1:0-2348 GCA_035298985.1 Azonexus sp.
GCCTGTCGCTGGAAGCCTCGGTCGGTACGCTGGTCCATCGCTGCCTGGAATTGATCGCCCGCCAAGGCGTCGATAGCTGGTCAGCGGAGCGCGTCGAAGGTGCCCGGCCGGCCTACCAGCGCTGGCTGGAAAACCAGGGCCATGCCGCCGAGGCGGCGACCAGCGGCGCGGCCGACGTGGTGGCCGCCTTGACGCGTACGCTGGCCAGCGCCACAGGACGCTGGCTGCTCGCCGCCCATCCCGAGGCGGCGGCCGAGCAGGCGTGGACCTCCACCGACGGCAGCACGATGAGCCACCACGTCATCGACCGCAGTTTTGTCGCCGACGGCTGCCGCTGGATCGTCGACTACAAGACGGCGCGCCTGGCGGAGGGCGAACTGCGCCCGCGCGCCGAAAGCTACCGGCCGCAGCTGGAGCGCTACGCCGGGCTGTTCGCCGGTGATCCCTTGCCGCTGCGGGCGGCGATCTTTTTCCCGCTGCAGGGCGAACTGGTCGAATTGCCGCTGGCTCGTCCCGGCGAGCAATATGATCTTGGCCTAGGGTAAAAACCAGTAACGCAGGCCAAGTGGCAAGTCCTATAATTGCCGCTTGTCATAAAATGACTTCGGCATGCTGCGCTCCGTCCTCTCCTTCCTGCTATGCATTTTCGTGTCCCTGCGCGTGGGAGCGGAGGGCGGCCGGCCGCTTGAGCTGCGCGTCGCCGTGCCGGACGACGCGGCGCCGATGGCGTACCGGGAGAAATCGGGCTATCTGACCGGGTTCAGCGTCGAAATCGCCCGCGCCCTGTGCAACGAACTGCAGGCCAGTTGCGTGTTCGACGTGGTGGCGCCGGGCCACCTGCTCGATCATCTGTTGCAGGGCAAGGCCGATATCGCGGCGAGCGGCGTTTTCGAGACGCCGGAGCAGCGCAGCAAGATGCTGCAGGCCATGCCGTATTACCGTTCCTTCAGCCTGTGGCTGGGGCAGAGCGAGGTGCCGCCGGGGCGGAAGGGGCTGCGCGTCGCCGTGATGTACGGCTCGATCCAGGAAGACTACGCCCGCCGGCAAGGCTGGGAGATCCGCTCGGTGCGCAGCAGCGAGGAACTGACGCGCATCCTGGTCGCCGGCGAGGCGCAGGCCGCCCTGGTGCCGATGATAGGCGCGCTGCAGTTGCAGAAGAACGAGGCCTTCCGGCGCCTGGGGCTGGCGCCGACCGTGCTGCGGGCGCCCGAGCTGGGCGGCGATATCTCCTTCGGCATTTCCCCGTTGCGTCCGCAGCTGCGGACGGAAATCAACACGGCGTTGGAGCGAATCAAGCGCAATGGGACGTATGATCGTATCAATTCCCGCTTTCTTCCTTTTCGGGTGAGTTGATGCTGTCGTCCATCCTGTTCCGTCGCTTGCTTCGCTACCATGCCTGAAGCCGGCAAGCAGCCCAAGGGCGTTCATGCCGGCCGGGCTTTCGGCCTGCTGGCGGCCATTTTCGTCGTCGCCTTCGGGCTGGCCGTGCTGCTGCTGGCCGCCGACCAGCAGCGCGTGCTCGAAGCCAACGACCGCCTGCAGGAGCGGACGGTCCCGGAAATCATCCGCTACCAGCGTCTGGCGCGTAACCTCGAACAGTTGCGCCAGGAGGGCGAGCGCATCTTCGCGGTCAGTTCGCATGCCTCGCGCCAGCAGTCCATGTTCGTGGTGACGCTGATCGCCAGCCATCCGAGCGTCCTCGAGCATCCGCAGGCCGCCCGTCTGGCGCGGGAGGCCGAACAGTTCCTCGGCAAGGTGGTCAGCCAGTCGGCGCAGGACGAAAAGCGGCCGGCGGCCTATTACGATGAGTGGCAACGCCTGGCCGAACGGCTCGGCATCCAGGTCGACGACGTGTCGGTCGAGGGCGTCAATCTGGCCAGCGGCGACCTCAAGCTGGCCTCGGCGGCGATGAAGCTGGCCCGCTACAAGCTGATGGCGGTCCTCGTGCTGGTCGGCCTCTTTCTCGTTGCCTTCGTCATCCTGGTCCGCCGCCACCTGATCCATCCGTTGCAGCGCATCGATCGCGCCCTGTCCGGCCTCAGTCCCGAGCAACCGGTCCCGGCCTTCGACACCTCGCGGATGCTGGAAATCCAGTCGGTCGAGGAGGCGATCCGCGAGCACCACGCGCTGCTCATCCAGAACGAGGAAATCCGCCGCGGGCTGGAAGCGCTGGCCAACAAGGACGGCCTGACCGGCCTGATGAATCGCCGTTATTTCATGCAGTCGGCCGAGGTCGAGTTGCAACGGGCGCAGCGCTATCGCCGGCCGGTGACGGTGGCGATGGCCGACCTCGATCATTTCAAGAAGCTTAACGACACCTACGGCCATCCCGCCGGCGACCTCGTGTT
>DATGXM010000043.1:0-1524 GCA_035298985.1 Azonexus sp.
TCGAGCCGTGGCAGGGGCAGAAGAAGCCGCCCGGCCAGTCCGCCGGCAGGCTGGGGTTCGCGGTCCCGCTGGGCACGGCGGTCGGCGAGCAGCCCAGGTGCGTGCAGATGCCGACGGCGATCATGTATTCGGGTTTGATCGAGCGGTTTTCGTTCTTGGCGTATTCGGGCTGCTGGTTGCGCTCCGACTGCGGGTCGGAAACCTTGTCGTCGACCTTGCGCAGGCCGTCCAGCATTTCCTTGGTGCGGTGGATGATCCACACCGGCTTGCCGCGCCACTCGACCGTCATCATCTGGCCGGGCGCAAGCTTGCTGATATCGACTTCCACCGGCGCGCCAGCCGACTTCGCCCGCTCGGACGGCGCGAAGCTCGCCAGGAACGGCACGGCCGCCGCCACTCCGGCGACGCCTCCCGCCGTCGCCGTGGCCACGATCAGGCGACGCCGACCGCAATCCACTTTCTCGTCACAACTCATGATTGATTCCCTGAAGGTTCAAAAGACGACACCCGAAAAGCGGCGGATTATACCTAAGCCGTAGCGGGAATTAAAGCCTGTCCTTCCCCACACTTATGGGTCGGAAATGGCCGATATTTCGACCCTTTGCGCACCTGTCCGGCTTGGATTTCCGCTCCCCGACTATCGATGGCCACGTCGGCTTGGGGTATTCTTCGGTCCCATTGAAATTATCGATTCGCGCATGCACACGCCCGCGCGGACGGCAGCAGGAGCAGACGTGACGAAGATCGCCATTTACGATTCCACATTGCGCGATGGCGCGCAGGCGCAGGGCATTTCCTATTCGGTCGAAGACAAGCTCAAGATCGTCGAGCAACTGGACGCGCTGGGAATCCGCTACATCGAAGCCGGCAACCCCGGCTCCAACCCCAAGGATCTCGAATTCTTCGTCCGCGTCGCCAAACTCGACCTGAAGAACGCCCGGATCATCGCTTTCGGCAGCACCCGCAAGGTCGGCGTGGCGGCAGCCGAAGACGCCAACATCCGCTCCCTGCTCCAGGCCGGCACCCGGGCGATCGCCATTTTCGGCAAGAGCTGGGATTTTCAGGTCACCGACATCCTGCGCACCACGCTGGATGAGAACCTTCGCATGATCGGCGACACCGTCCGGTACCTGAAGCAGCAGAACCTGGAGGTCGTTTTCGACGCCGAGCATTTCTTCGACGGCTACAAGGCCAATCCCGCCTATGCCCTGGATACGGTCGCGGCGGCGGCCGAGGCCGGCGCCGAACGCCTGATCCTCTGCGACACCAATGGCGGCTCACTGCCGGACCAGGTCCGCGCCGCGGTGGCGGCGGTGCGGACCCGCTTGCCCACGGCGGTCCTGGGCATCCATGTCCACAACGACGGCGGCCTGGCGGTGGCCAACACCCTGGCCGCGGTCGAGGCGGGCTGCAACCAGGTGCAGGGCACGATCAACGGCATCGGCGAACGCTGCGGTAATGTCGATCTGTGTTCGGTCATCGCCAATGCCGAGCTGAAGTACGGCTGGCGCTGCCTGCCCGAGG
>DATGXM010000044.1:0-2262 GCA_035298985.1 Azonexus sp.
GGGATCGCCGGGCATAGACGAACTGCGCTGGCTGGCGCCGGTACGGCCGGGCGATACGCTGCACAGCGAGATCGAGGTACTGGAAGTGCGGCCGTCGAAATCAAAGCCCGACCGCGGCATTGCCCGGCTGAAATATCACGCCGTCAATCAGCGGGGCGAAGTGGTGCTGAGTTTCATCGTCAATCACCTGCTGCGCCGCCGGCCCGGCTAGACCGGGTTGCGCGCGGGATCGGCAGCATCAGCCGTTGGGCCGTTGCTCGAAACCGTGGAAACTGCCGTCGCCGATCGCCACATTGACGCGGACGACGCGGGCATGGGTCGGGCCGTGCTGGGCCCAGACGATCAGCTTGAGGACCGCTGCCTCTTCGCCAGCCAGCATGGCTTCGACGTTGCCATTACCGAGATTGCGCACCCAGCCGCTGACGCCCAGCGCATTCGCCTGCTCGACCATGGACCAGCGATAACTCACGCCCTGTACCCGCCCTTCGATGAGCAGATGACGCACGATGGTGCCCATAGCTATCCTTTCTCAACACCAGCTCGGGCGCCCCGGAAAAACGTCGCGCCAAGCCGGGATTTATGCAATGAAATCATTATATTAGAGAACAACGAAACTGCCATAGATCAAGGATTGTCGAATACACTGCCCGGACAATGAGATTCTCGACGCTAAAGGCCACGCGATGAAAAGACTGTTACCCGCCCTGTTCGCCATTTTGCTGTGCCTGCCGGCCATCGGCCAGACCACCAGCTATGATCGCCCGATCCACGATGCCGCCCGCACCGGCAACGGCGACGATGTGCGCAAGCTGCTCAAGGCCGATCCCAAGCAGCGCGACGTGCGTACCGAACTCGGCTCGACCCCGCTGCACCTGGCAGCGATGAACCCCGACACCAGCGCGCTGAAGGCATTGATCGCCGCCAAGGCCGACCCCAACGCCCGCGACAACGAAGGTGCCACGCCGCTCCACATGGCCGCCTACGCCAGCCGCCCGGTGCATGTGCAACTGCTGCTCGAAGCCGGCGCCGACCCGCTGGCCAAGACCGACAACGGCCGCGATGCCGGTTCGATGGCGCGCAAGGTGAAGGCCGACGAAACGGCCGGCGTCCTGTCGCTGTGGATACTGAAGGGCTGCAAGGCCGGCAAGCCATGCTGAAGCGCCTCGTCGTGCTGCTCGCCGCGCTGGCCGTCAAGGCGGCGGTCGCCCAATCCCAAACCCTGCCGGTAATAGAGGTCTATACGCCCACCGTCTGCCTGGCCTGTATCGAATGGACGGAACATCTGCGGCAGAACGGTTTTACCGTCAAAGTGACGCAGACCGACGACATGGAAGCGGTCAAGCGCCGCCTGAAAATCCCCAAGGATCTGGAGGCCGTGCCCACCGGGCTGGTTGCCGGCTACTTCATCGAGGGCCACGTCCATGCCGACCAGATCAAAGAACTGCTGACCGAAAAGCCGAAGGCCCGCGGTCTGGCAGTACCTGGCCTGCCGCTCGGCGCGCCGGGCCGCGAATTCTCCAGCCCGACCTGCGAAACCGCCTGCACCATGCTCGACAAGGACAGCGAAGTAGCACCGCGGGTCCGCCGCGAGTTCTACGAAACCCTGCTCGTCAAGAAGGACGGCAAGACCTCGGTCTACGCCCGGCACTGAGCGCCCGGCCTTGAGCCGGTACCCGCTCAGGGCAGCAGGAAATCGCGATACATCGCCTCGGCCCATGCGGCATCCTCGCCGCTCGGGTTCGGGTTGCGTGTCTGCTTGACGGTCTGCACCAGGAAGCCGTCCCCCCGGTCTTTATAGGTGGTGTCGATGCGCGTGCTTTCCAGCGGTTCGATGCTGGTCGTCACATGACAGACGCTTTCCGGCAGCAGCACGGCCTGCGCCTGCCCCGTGGCCTGCGCCGCGATCTGGCGGGCCACCGCCTGCCCCATGCGACTGGCCACCTGGCCGGTCTTCGGGAAATAGCCGAATTGCGACGAAACCAGTCCCGCCGCATCGCCGATAACGAAAACCCGTCCATCGGCCGCACTGCGGAAATCGGTCGGGCCGAGCGCCGCCCAGCCGCTGGGTTTGCCGCCTTCCTCCGGACGAATCAGCCCGGCTTGCCAGAGCAAATCTGCAGCCTGCTGCGGCGGGCAGAGCAAGGCCTCGTCGAAACGGATGTCGTCGATGTGCGCGACATCCAAGATCTCGTTGCCGACGCGCGCCGCCGCTTCGGCGTTCTTTTCGGCGAGAAAGCGCACCACAGCGCCCAGATCCGCCTG
>DATGXM010000045.1:0-3254 GCA_035298985.1 Azonexus sp.
AAGGTCATATGCACATCCTTTTCAATAAGCCGGTAATTTTACCTTCCCCGCCATGCGCTGCCCATACGCTATAATCGAACTCCCCAAACCAGAGAGCTTGCGATGAAGCTGATCGGCTCCCACACCAGCCCCTACACACGCAAAGTGCGCATCGTGCTGGCTGAGAAGAAAATTGAATACGAGTTCGTGATCGACTCGCCCTGGGCCGAGGGCAGCAAGGTGCCGGACATCAACCCGCTGGGCAAGGTGCCCGTGCTGATGCTCGACGACGAGACGCCGCTGTTCGATTCGCGCGTCATCGTCGAATACATCGACAACGTCACCCCGAACAACAAGCTGTTCCCCTCCCCCAACCGCGAGCGGATCGAAGTGAAACGCTGGGAAGCCCTGGCCGACGGCCTGTGCGACGCCGCCGTAGCCGCCCTGCTCGAAGGCAAGCGTCCGGCCAAGGAACAAAGCCCCAGCTGGATCGAACGCCAGCACGACAAGATCGCCCGCAGCCTGGCTTTCATGTCGGCCGAACTCGGGGAAACCAGCTTCTGCATGGGTACCCATATCTCGATGGCCGACCTCGCCGTCGGCACGGCGCTCGGTTACCTGTGCTTCCGCTTCCCGGCCATCGAATGGCAGGCCGCTCACCCCAATCTGGCCAAGCTGTACGACAAGCTGATGCAGCGTCCGGCCTTCGCCGATACCGTTCCACACGAATAGATCGAGCTTGCATCGAAAGCAAAGGCGCCGCGGGCGCCTTTTTTATTCTCCGGACATGAACCTTCATGCCGATTAGCGGTCTTCACTAACGTAGCTTCTTCCCAAGAGGACCACCGGCATGCTGAGCCCGTCCGAAGACAGCTCCCCGGTCGATACCGTTGCCCATGCACTGACCGTGGCGCTCGGTGCGCGCGACCATTACACCCGCATCCATTGCGACCGCGTGGTTCAGTTGGCGCTCGAACTGGGCATGCACATCGGACTGACCACGGCGGAACTCGACAAGCTGTCGTTGAGCGCCCGCTTCCACGATTTGGGGAAAATCGGCATTCCGGACACCATACTGCGCAAACCGACTGCCTTCGAAGCAGCCGAATGGGAGTGCATGAAGCAGCATGTGCTGATCGGCGAACAGATCGTCCTCGCCATCAACGGTGGGCGCGCCAGCAGCATAGCCCTGACCGTGCGTCATCATCACGAGCAGTACGACGGCTCGGGCTATCCGGACCGCCTGAAGGGTAGCGCCATCCCGCTCGATTCACGCATCATCTCGGTCGCCGACAGCTACGACGCGATGATCGCCCGTCGCCCGTACCACAACGCCCGCGACCACCGCGAGGTGATGGACATCCTGGCCAGCGAATCAGGCAGCAAGCACGACCCTGACCTGATCTACGCCTTCGGCGCCGTCATCGAAAAGTCGGCCATGCGGGCCGGCCAGGAAAAACTCTTCAGCGAATGATGCCGCCGCCCAGGCAGACACGGCTCTCGTAGAGCACGACAGACTGACCAGGGGTAAGTGCCCACTGCGGCTCGGCGAAGTTGATCAGGCAGGTTTCCGCATCGACGCGTTCAATTTCACATGGCTGGTCGGCCGTCCGGTAGCGCGGCTTGGCGGTATAGACCCAGTGCGTGTGCGGCGCCTTGGGGGACACCCAGCTCAGTTGCTCGGCCAGCAAATCGCCGCGCAGCAGGGCGGGATGATCATGACCCTGCACGGCGTACAGCACGTTCTTGTCCATGTCCTTGCCAGCGACGAACCAGGCATCGTGGTCGCCGCCGCCGGCCTGCCCCTTCTCTTTGACGCCGCCGATCTGCAGGCCCTTGCGCTGGCCGATGGTGTGGTACATCAGGCCATCGTGCTCGCCGAGCACCTTGCCGTCGTCGAGGCGGCGAATTTCACCCTTCTTCGGCGGCAGGTAGCGCGACAGGAAATCCTTGAACGGCCGCTCGCCGATAAAGCAGATGCCGGTCGAATCCTTCTTGGCGGCGACATGCAGGCCAGCCGCTTCGGCCATCTTGCGCACGTCGCGCTTGTAGAGGTCGGCCAGCGGGAACAGGGTTTTCGCCAGCTGCGCCTGGTTCAGGCGGTAGAGGAAGTAACTCTGGTCTTTGGTGCCGTCCTCGGCCTTGAGCAGCTGGAATTCGCCGTTGAATTCGCGCACCCCGGCATAGTGGCCGGTGGCGATCTTCTCGGCGCCGAGCTTCAGCGCATGGTCGAGGAAAGCCTTGAACTTGATTTCGGAATTGCACAGGATGTCAGGATTCGGCGTCCGCCCGGCCTGGTATTCGCGCAGGAACTCGGCAAACACACGCTCCCGGTATTCGGCCGCGAAATTGACCACCTCGACATCGATGCCGATGCGGTCGGCGACGCTCATCACGTCGATCAGGTCCTGGCGCGACGAGCAATACTCTTCGGTATCGTCGTCTTCCCAGTTCTTCATGAACAGGCCGATCACGTTCCAGCCTTGCTGCTTCAGCAACAGCGCGGCAACCGAGGAATCCACGCCGCCGGACAAGCCGACGACCACCGTTTTCTTAGACATCGGGACCAGCCCCTTTCTTCCATTCGTCCAGCGGCAGTATCACCGCCGGCTGACCATTATCGACGAACCAGCTATCGACCACGAAGCGGCGCGGTTCGCCCTCACTTTTTTCTTCGATCACCGCCGACCAATGCACCGGCAAGATACCGGCAAAATTGCGCGCATCCGGCTCCAGAACCCGATGCCAGCGCAGATACCCGCGCCGTGCCAGCAACTGCAACAGGCGGGTCGTTGATGTCGAATGATCGATGCAGTCCATTTTGCCCGATACGTTGTCATCCGCCACATTGCCGCCACGATCATTGTGAATCTCCGACTGTTCGCCCCCCCAGCCATAGAGGCGGCCGATCGCCACCGCCAGCACGCCGCGCTCCGTGGCCGCGTCGGTCGCCGCGAACATCATGCGCCGGACCTGGCCAAGCTGCCCTTCGGTGAACCTTACCGCCACCTGACGCAAGCAACCGTAACCATGACATATGGACACCGACTCATCGGCAAACAGGGCCCCGGAAAAACAGGCAAGGAGCAGACACCCCCAGCGCAGCATCAGCCGTAGTGCACCAACAGGTCGAGCGGATAACGCTTGCCAGCCAGCAAGTCCTCGCAGCAACGCAAGATCAGCGGACTGCGATGGCGTTCCTGGGTTGCCCTGACCTCGTCCAGCGTCAACCAGCGCGCCGCGACGATGCCGTCGTCGAGCGGCCGGTCGGCCTC
>DATGXM010000046.1:0-4078 GCA_035298985.1 Azonexus sp.
CGCTGCTGCGCCTCGACGTTGCGCTGCATGCGCGCCAGCATTTCGTTGAAAGCTTCGACCAGCGGTTCCAGTTCTTCCGGCACGCGTCGCGTGGCGATCGGCGACAGGTCGTCGGGCTGGCGGGCATCGATGGTCTTGCGCAGGCGGGTCAGCGGCCGCAGGCCGCGCGACAGGCCGAACCAGACCAGCATGACGGCAAGCGGGATGATGATGAACTGCGGCAGGATCACGCTGGCAACGATCTTGTTGGCCAACTGGCTGCGCTTCTCGGTGGTTTCGCCGACTTCGATGACGACCCACTGCGCCTTGGGCATGCCGGCTTCGCTCAGGTAGGTATAGGCGAGGCGCAGATCCTGGCCCTTGTAGTCGGCATCGCGCAAGTAGATTTCGCCGGGCACGGTGTCGCCGTCAGCCGGCGATGCGATTTGCGGTAGATCCTTGTCGCCGGCGAGAAACTTGCCGTCCATGGTGACGACGCGGAAATACACGCTGTCCGTTTCGTCGGCCCGCAACAGCGCCCGGGCCGAGGCCGGCAACGAGAGCAGCGGCTTGCCGTTGACCAGTTTGACCTGGCGCGCGATGGCCGCGACGTGCTCGCGCAAGGCCTGGTCGTACGGATAGTTGGCGACGTTGTTGGCGAAGTAGTGCGTGAAGGCGATGCTCAGCGGCCAGACGAAGAGCAGGGGCGCCAGCATCCAGTCGAGTATCTCGCCAAACAGCGAGCGCTCGGTTTCCGACGTGGCGAGCGGGGAATTACTCGCCTTGGGGTCGCTCAAGGCAGTAGCCCAGGCCGCGGACGGTGGCGATCTTGACGCCACCCGGCTCTATCTTCTTGCGCAGCCGGTGCACGTAGACCTCGATGGCGTTGTGACTGACTTCCTCGCCCCAGCCGCACAAGTGGTCGACCAGCTGATCCTTGCTGACCAGTCGCCCCATCCGGCTGAGCAGGACTTCGAGCAAGCCGACCTCACGCGCCGACAGGTCGAGCGGCTGCCCTTGGATCTGCGCCACGCGGCCGACCTGATCGTAGGTCAGCGCCCCGCACTGGATGGTCGGCGCGGTGCCGGCCGAACGGCGGGTCAGCGCCCGGACGCGGGCTTCCAGTTCGGCCAGTTCGAAAGGCTTGACCATGTAGTCGTCGGCGCCGAGGTCGAGGCCCTTGACGCGGTCGCCAGTGCCGTCAAGCGCGGTCAGGATCAGCACCGGCACTTGCGAATTGCGCGCCCGCAGGCGCTTGAGCACCTCGAGACCGGACAGCTTGGGCAGCCCGAGATCGAGAATCAGCAAATCATAGGAAGCGGTGACCAGCGCCGTATCGGCCTCGACACCGTTGGGCGCCCAGTCGACGGCATAGCCGCCCTGGCGCAGCGAACGGGAAAGGCCATCGGCGATGATGGTGTCGTCTTCAGCGATAAGTATGCGCATTTATTCGAGTTTTGCCTGTTCAAACGTAAGATTTCTGTAAGGCAACGGCATTATTCTGATCGGGCTGTTCTCCTTTTATGGTCTTCGGAGTACGCGGTCTGACCGCTACTCAGGGGGTGACCCGATCCTGCACTGGGTGACCCCCTACCGTTTTTTTCCCAGAAAACCGACACAGTCTAGCAAATAAACTGCGCATCATTGCCCGCAGCGAATTCGCACGTCCAAATTTTCGCGAAACCGAAACCACGATTGCCACCGCGAAAACATGGACGAAAAAAAGCCCGGGAAACCCCGGGCTTTTTGTTGGAAGCGCTTGACCGATTAGTGGGCAGCAGCCGAAGAGGCGCCCAGACCGGTTTCCGAACGCAGTTGCTGCGCCGGGTACAGCTCGCGCTCCTTCTTGGCCTGAGCCGAGTTGTCCAGGATGGACACCAGCCAGATCGTGAAGAAGGCAGCGGTCATCGAGAAGATGGCAGCCGAGTTGTACGGGAACCAGGCAGAGCCCTTCGGGTTGTGCAGCACGGCTTCCCAAACCGAAGCGGAACCGATGGTCAGCACGGCAGCCAGAACCAGACCGACGAAGCCGCCAACCACAGCACCACGGGTGGTGCAGTTCTTCCACAGCACGGACATGAAGAGGACCGGGAAGTTGGAGGAACAGGCGACGGTGAAGGCCAGCATGACCATGTAGGCGACGTTTTCCTTCTCGAAGGCGATACCGAGAACGATAGCCAGGGCGCCGAGGGCGACGGTGGCGATCTTGGAAACACGCAGTTCCTGTTCGGACGAGCAGCCCTTGTTGAACACCGAAGCGTACAGGTCGTGCGACACGGCGGAAGCGCCGGACAGGGTCAGACCAGCAACCACGGCCAGGATGGTGGCGAAGGCCACGGCCGAGATGAAGCCGAGGAACAGGTCGCCGCCAACCGCCTTGGACAGATGGACAGCAGCCATGTTGCCGCCACCCTTCAGGCCCTTGGCCAGTTCGCCGCCGACGTAGAAGTCGCCCGGATTCTGGACCAGGTTGGTGATGGCGCCGAAGCCGATGATGAAGGTCAGGATGTAGAAGTAGCCGATCCAGGTGGTCGCCCAGGCAACGGACTTGCGGGCTTCCTTGGCGTTCGGCACGGTGAAGAAGCGCATCAGGATATGGGGCAGGCCGGCGGTACCGAACATCAGGGCCATCCCGACGGAGATGGCGGAGATCGGGTCCTTGATCAGGGCGCCCGGGGCCATGATGGCATCGTGCTTGGAGTGCACTTCAACCGCCTTGGAGAACAGCGCTTCCGGCGAGAAGCCGAACTGCAGCAACACGGAAACAGCCATGAAGGTGGCGCCGCCGAGCAGCATGCAGGCCTTGATGATCTGCACCCAGGTCGTTGCGGTCATGCCGCCGAACAGCACGTACATCAGCATGATGATGCCGACCATGATTTCGGCGTACATGTATTCCAGACCGAAGAGCACCTTGATCAGCTGGCCGGCACCGACCATCTGCGCGATCATGTAGAAGGCGACGATGACCAGGGAGGCGGAAGCGGCGAAGACGCGAACCGGGGTCTGGGCGAAGCGGTAGGACGCGACGTCGGCGAAGGTGAACTTGCCGAGGTTACGCAGGCGTTCGGCCATCAGGAAGGTGATGACCGGCCAGCCGACCAGCCAGCCGATCGAGAAGATCAGGCCGTCGAAGCCGTTGGCGAACACCAGGCCGGAAATACCCAGGAAGGAAGCGGCCGACATGTAGTCGCCGGCAATTGCCAGGCCGTTCTGGAAGCCGGTGATACCGCCACCGCCGGTGTAGAAGTCGGCAGCGGACTTGGTCTTGGCTGCGGCAACCTTGGTGATGTACAGGGTGAAGAGGACGAACAGGGCGAACATGACGATCGCCGTCCAGTTGGTGGCCTGCTTCTCGGCCTGGCCGAGATCGGCACCAGCGGCGAAGGCACCACCGGCAACTGCCAGTGCAGCAACTGCGGAAAGAATGTGCTTGATGGACATATTACTTCTGCGCCTCCTTGATGATGGCTTCGTTGGTCGCGTCGAACTCGGTGTTGGCGCGGCGGACGTAGACCCAGGTCAGGACGATGGTGATGACGATGACGCCGACGCCCAGCGGAACACCCAGGGTGGTGACGCCGGCGCCGACCTTCTGGCCGAGCAGTTTCGGATCGAAGGCGACGAGCAGGATGAAGCCATAGTAAATGGCGGCGCTGACGATGGCCATGATGATCGAGTATCGACTGCGCATGGCAATGAACTCGTGGAATTTCGGATTCTTGGTAATCCGATCAAGTACGTCTTGCATTGATTTTTCTCCTCAGATTGTGGTTATAGAGGCATTGCTGCGAAGCGTAATTTAGGCGCGGCATCTTACAGCTAACTTACAGAACGTAATTCGTTCCACAAGGTTTAATGCGATGCAATAAACATATCTAAATACTTGGTTTTTTGGTTCCTTGGCGCCAGCAAAAAGGCTCATCGCGCCTTGCCGGTGAAGGCGCGATGAGCCGAAAAAAAGCCCCGCACAAGGCGGTAATGCCGTTCAGTTAAGGTCTTTTTTGAGATAGCGGACGGTATAGCGTTTTGGCAGGGCTTTGACGAGACGGGGGCATTGACGCCCCCGTCGTTTTTCCACGATTGCGAATTGCAGCTG
>DATGXM010000047.1:0-5475 GCA_035298985.1 Azonexus sp.
ACACCGACCCCTTGCCCGCCGATACCGTGCCGGCCGACCGCGCCAACATGGCGTGGGCCGGCAGCACGGTGGTCAGGGGGCAGGGCAGCGGGCTGGTCGTCGCCACCGGCGACGCGACGGCAACCGGACGCATCGCCGACCTGATCGCCGCTGCGCCCGAACTGGTCACGCCGCTGACGCGCAAGATGGCCCGCTTTTCCAACTGGCTGCTATGGGCCATCGGCGGCCTGGCCGGACTGACTTTCGCCGTCGGGCTGGCGCGCGGCGAAACGGCTTTCGACATGTTCATGGCGGCCGTCGCCCTGGCGGTTGGCGCCATCCCGGAAGGCCTGCCGGCCGCCGTCACCGTCACGCTGGCCATCGGCGTCGCCCGCATGGCGCGGCGCAAGGCCATCATCCGCCATCTGCCGGCGGTCGAGACCTTGGGCAGTACGACGGTGATCTGCTCCGACAAAACCGGCACACTGACCGAAAACGCCATGACCGTGCGTGTGCTGTGGTGCGCCGGTGCCGGCCATGCCGTCAGCGGCGAGGGTTACGCCCCGGACGGTGATATCCGCCATGACGCAATGCCGGCCGCCATCGAAGGGGCGCTGCGCGAATGCCTGCTCGCCGGCGCGCTGTGCAACGACGCCTCGCTACGCCAGGAACATGGCCGCTGGCTGATTACCGGCGACCCGACCGAGGCGGCGCTGCTCGTCGCCGCCCGCAAGGCGGGACTGGACGAACACACCTTGCGTGCCCTCTATCCGCGCCGGGACGAACTGCCTTTCGATGCCGGCCGGCAATGCATGGCCACCAGCCATGTCGCCGATGGAAGCCAGGTCCTGTACGTCAAAGGGGCCCTGGAAAAATTGCTGCCGCGCTGCATTGATCAACTGGGAGCCGACGGCAGCCGTACGCCGGTCGATGCTGCGGCAATCGAAGCGGCCGCACAGGCCTACGCCGGGGAGGGCATGCGCGTCCTGATCGTCGCCCGGCGCACCCTGGCTGCCGAGGCCGCCCTAGACGACGCCGCCATCGACCGGCTGACGCTGATCGGCCTGGTCGGCCTGCTCGACCCGCCGCGCAAGGCGGTGATCGGCGCCATCCGCAACTGTCATACGGCCGGTGTCCGGGTCAAGATGATTACCGGCGACCATGCCGTGACCGCCCTCGCCATCGCCCGCCAGATCGGCATCGATGCCAGACGGGCAGTCACCGGCCGCGAGCTGGCGGCGCTCGACGACGCCGCCTTGGCCGACGTCGCCCACACTACCGACGTTTTCGCCCGCGTCGAACCGGAACAGAAGCTGCGCCTGGTCCGCGCCTTGCAAAGCCGCGGCGAGGTGGTGGCGATGACCGGCGACGGGGTGAACGATGCGCCGGCCCTCAAGCAGGCCGACATCGGCGTCGCCATGGGGCTGGCGGGAACGGAAGTGGCCAAGGCGGCGGCGGCCATGGTGCTCACCGACGACAACTTCGCCAGTATCGAAGCGGCGGTCGAGGAAGGCCGGGGGGTCTGGGACAACCTGGTCAAATTCATCACCTGGACGCTGCCGACCAACTTCGGCGAAGGGCTGGTCATCGTCGCCGCCATCCTGGCCGGCAGCACACTGCCGATCACACCGCTGCAGATATTGTGGATCAACATGACCACGGCCGTGCTGCTCGGCCTGCCGCTCGCCTTCGAGCCGATCGAACGCGGCATCATGCACCGCCCGCCGCGGCGGCTCGATCAGCCGGTACTCGACGCCGCCCTGGTCCGCCGCATCGTGCTCGTTTCCTTCCTGCTGCTGGCCGGCTCGTTCGGCCTCTTCCTGCGCGAACTGGCGCAGGGCCATACGCTGGCCGAAGCCCGTACCGTCGCCGTCAACGTCTTCGTGATGGTCGAGGCCGCCTACCTGTTCAACTGCCGCTCGCTGCGCCACGGCTTCTGGCAACAGGGACTATTCTCTAATCCGTGGATATGGGTGGGAACGGGTGCCATGCTGGGCCTGCAGTTGGCCATGACCTACCTGCCGGTGATGAACCGGCTGTTCCAGACGGCACCGATAGGGGTGGAAGAGTGGGGCGTAATTGTTGGAGTGGCGCTGCTGTGTTCGCTGGTCATCAGCTTGGAAAAATGGCTAAGCCAAATCAGATAAGGTAACAGCAGGCAGGCTCGACAGCAGCGCTCAAACCAGCAGATACAAAAATGGGGAGCAATTGCTCCCCAAAACAATATCAGTTCACCTGACGCGCAAATTTCATGATGTCATCCGGCACATCCTGCCGCATCACAATGGTCAGCGAGCCATCGGCCTTGGAAGTCTTGGTTTCGACAGCCTTCAGCGCTAAATCCACTTTGTCCGAATCGAGGGTGAACATGGCGCCGCTCAGCGGATCAACAATCAGCATTCCAAGGACGAGGCCGCCAAAAATTATGTTGCCGAAATACCAGCCATTGACATTACCGGCAACGACCACCTCCTGCGCCTCATATCCATCCATTTGGAAACGAACGGTGTAGGACTCCGCCTTGAAGTATCCGGCACCGCGATTCAACGTTACTGTCGCCGGAGTAATGCCGGTATGAATTTTCTCGCCAGCCCGATTCGTGATCGTGACAGTGGCACCTTCCGGCGTCGATTTGAAGGTAACCGGCTGCGTCGTACTGCCAATAATCGTCGCGCATGCAGACAGTGAAAGAACCGCAACGCCAGTCGTGAAGAGTTTTTTCATAATTTCCCCCTGTGTTTGAAATATTCTATAAGCATTCTACAGCACGACAACAGCATTGCCACAATGCTACTTCCCGGCTTTGCCCCAATACCTGCGTTCCACGTGAAACCTCGTCGCCTATAATGCGTCTCTGTACAGGAGAACCGCATGAGCTATTTCAAACACCACGTCTTTTTTTGCTGCAATCAGCGCGAACCCGGCGAGACTTGCTGCAATGCCCTGGGCGCCAGTGAAATGCAGGCTTACGCCAAGGACCGCATCGGCCAGCTCAAGATGAAGGGGCAGGGCAAGGTGCGGATCAACAAGGCCGGCTGCCTGGACCGCTGCGACGAGGGCCCGGTCATGGTCGTCTATCCGGAAGCCGTCTGGTATACCTACGTCGACAAGGAAGACATCGAGGAAATCATTCAGGAACACCTGATCGGCGGCAAGATTGTTGAACGCTTGAAGATCTGAGGCCATGAAAGCACGCGAAGAAAAAATCCTGATCGATGGCCCGGCCGGCAAGATCGAAATCATCATGGAGCGCCCGGATGCCCCCAAAGGCATCGCGCTGATCGCCCATCCGCATCCGCTCGGCGGCGGCGCCAACACCAACAAGGTCGCCTACACGCTGGCCCGCTGCTTCGTCGGCCTCGGCTACGCGGCTTTCCGCCCCAATTTCCGTGGCGTCGGCGGCACCGAGGGCATCCATGACGAAGGCGTCGGCGAAACCGAAGACCTGCTCGCCGTACTGGCCGACGCCCAGCGCCGCTGTGGCGACATTCCGGTGGTGCTCGCCGGCTTCTCCTTCGGCGCCTATTGCCAGACTCGCGTCGCCAAACGCCTGCAGGAAGCCGGCCATCCGGCGCAGCGCCTGGTCCTGGTCGGCACCGCCGCTGGTTACGTCGAAAGCACCCGCCATTACGACACCGAGGCCGTGCCGCACGACACCATCGTCATCCACGGCTCGGACGACACGCTGGTGCCGCTGAGCAACGTCTTCCAATGGGCGTTGCCGCTCGACCTGCCGGTCGTCGTGGTGCCCGGCGCCGACCATTTCTTCCATCGCCGGCTGCACGTCATCCGCGACATCATCACCCGGGCGTGGCGACACTAAGCGCCAGCGAGCTACGCAAGACTTACGGCGATCAGGAAGTGATCGCCGGCTTGTCGTTCGCCGTCGAAACCGGCACCTGCTTCGGCCTGCTCGGCCCGAATGGGGCCGGCAAGACGACCACGCTGCGCCTCTGCCTTGGCCTGACGGCCCCCAACAGCGGCCGCATCGAACTCAACGGCTGCGCCATTCCAGCCGACGCGCAGCGGGCGAGGGCGCGGGTCGGCGTCGTGCCGCAGTTCGACAATCTCGACCCCGATTTCACCTGTGCCGAGAACCTGCTGGTCTTCGGCCGCTACTTCGGCATGCGCGATGCCGACATCCGCAGCCGCATCCCGCAATTGCTCGATTTTGCCGGCCTGGCCAGCAAGGCCGACGCCCGCATCGCGACGCTATCCGGCGGCATGAAGCGCCGGCTGACGCTGGCCCGGGCGCTGGTCAACGACCCGGACATCGTCTTTCTCGATGAACCGACCACCGGCCTCGACCCGCAAGCCCGCCACCTGATCTGGGACCGCCTGAAGCAGCTCAAGTCGGCCGGCAAGACGCTGATCCTGACCACCCATTTCATGGACGAGGCGGAACGCCTCTGCGACACGCTGATCGTCATCGACCACGGCCGCAAGATCGCCGAGGGCAGCCCGCGCACGTTGATCGCCGAACACATCGAACCGCAGGTGGTTGAGGTCTTCGACGAAACGCGCGGCCAACTGGCGCCTTTCGTCGAGCAGTATCGTTCGCTGTGCGAGCGCGTCGAGACCAGCGGCGAAACCGCCTTCTTCTACTGCCGCGACCCGCGACCGCTGCTCGCCCGGTTGGCCGAGGCCGATGGCCTGCGCTACGTTCACCGCGCTTCCAACCTGGAAGACGTCTTCATCAAGCTGACCGGTCGCGAACTGCGCGACTAAACCGGTCCGGTTCGCTTGGCCACTCATCGGCCACGGTGCAGGCCGGGAACAGCCGACGCCAAAGTGGCTCTAAAATGGCTGTTCGATTCCGATCCGCCCAATTTTCTGCCGCCATGAGCGCCACGCTTTCCCTATCCCGCCTTCACCGGCCCGGCTTCCTACCGGTGTGGCGGCGCAATTTCCTCGTCTGGCGCAAGCTGGCCTTGCCATCCATCCTCGGCAACCTGGCCGATCCGCTGATCTACATGCTCGGCCTCGGCTATGGCCTGGGCGCCATGCTGCCCAGTGTCGGCGGCCAACCCTACGTCGCCTTCCTGGCCGCCGGTACGGTGTGCGCCTCGACCATGAACGCCGCCACCTTCGAGGCCCTTTATTCGGCCTTTTCCCGCATGCATGTCCAGAAAACCTGGGACGCCATCCTCAACACCCCGCTCGGCCTGACCGACGTGGTGGCCGGCGAGCTGTTCTGGGCGGCGACCAAGTCGCTGTTCTCGGGCGCCGCCATCCTCGTCGTCATCACCGGCATGGGGCTGACGCACGGGCCGCTGATGCTGTGGGCGCTGCCCGCCGTCGTGCTGACCGGGCTGGCCTTCGCCGCACTGGGCCTGATCTGGAATGCGCTCGCCCCGTCCTACGATTTCTTCATGTACTACTTCACCCTGTTCATCACGCCGATGACGCTGATTTCCGGCGTTTTTTTCCCGACCGAGCAGTTGCCCGGCTGGCCGCCTGCGTCAACATCCTGCCGCGCGTCCAGTCGGTCTACCG
>DATGXM010000048.1:0-3421 GCA_035298985.1 Azonexus sp.
TATTGGCAACGGCAAATCCGTTTCGCTGACGGCGAAACGGTGCGTTTCGACAGCATCTGGGAAAGCGCCGAAAACAACACGCTGATCGAATACGTCAATCCGGTGCTCGGCCTGCAAATGCGCCCCTATGTCGTCGCCGATCGCCTGCACTACCATGGCGTGCGCTTCGTCACTCGTTTGGGGCGCTGGCGACTGCCGATTCCGGAATGGCTGGCCCTCGGCCATACGACCATTGTCGAACAGGCACTGGATGACACACGCTTCGCCATGGATTTCCGCCTCAGCCACCCGCTGTTCGGGGAGGTCTTTCGCTACAGCGGTGAATTCACGGCAAGCACCTTGCCGGATGAAGCATGAGCATCGAGACTCCGGCCCGCTTGACTCACGACGGCCGGCCGCTGCGAAGCCCCATTTTCATGGCAGCTTGGCCGACATCTCCATCAACGGCCAGCGCGGCTGGACGGCGAAATTGCCGGCCGGCTTGGCCGGCGTTCCGGATTGCAGGCGAAGGCAGCCGGCCAGGGCGATCATGGCGCCGTTGTCGGTGCAGAATTCCAGTTCCGGGTAATAGACGCGGAAACGCTTGCGCTTCGCCTCGTCATTCAGCGTCGCGCGCAGTTGCTTGTTGGCGCCGACGCCGCCGGCCACCACCAGTTGCTTCAGGCCGGTCTGCTTCATCGCCTTCAGCGACTTCTTGACCAGCACCTCGACGATGGCTTCCTGGAAAGCGCGCGCCGCGTCGGCTTTGAAGCTGTCGGTCAACTCCTCGCCCTGTTCGCGGACCAGGGTCAGCACCGCCGTCTTCAGGCCGGAAAAACTGAAATTGAGGTCGCCGGAATGCAGCATCGGACGCGGCAAGGCATGGACGCCGGGCGTCCCCTGTTCGGCCAGTTTCGACAACAGGGCGCCGCCCGGATAAGGCAGGCCGAGCAGCTTGGCGCTCTTGTCGAAAGCCTCGCCGGCCGCATCATCCAGCGTTTCGCCGAGTAATTCGTATTGGCTGACACCGCTTACCCGCATCAACTGCGTATGGCCGCCGGAAACGAGCAGGGCGACGAAGGGGAAGGTCGGCGGATCGCTCGACAACAGAGGCGACAGCAGATGGCCTTCGAGGTGGTGCACCGGGATGGTCGGCCTGTCGATGGCCAGGGCCAGCGCTTCGGCGAAGGCGCAACCGACGAGCAATGCGCCGGCCAGCCCCGGTCCGCGGGTATAGGCCACGGCATCGATGTCGTTCAGCGACTTGCCGGCCTGCCTGAGCGCTTCGCGCAACAGCGGCACGACACGGCGGATGTGGTCGCGCGAAGCGAGCTCCGGCACGACGCCGCCGTACTCGGCGTGCATCGCAACCTGCGAATGCAGGGCATGGGAAAGGAGACCGGCTGCGCTGTCGTACAGCGCAATGCCGGTTTCGTCGCAGGAGGATTCGACGCCGAGGATCAACATGGCGCTTATTTTATCACTTGATGCAAAAGGGTTTTCTCGCTTAGAATGCTTGGCTCTCCGCAAACCAGCGGAAACAATTTTGCGCGCACTGCCGTTTACTTGACCTGGCAGGCGCCTAACGGAAGGGGGTGATTTAGATGCCGAACATTCGTGTCAAGGAAAACGAGCCGTTCGAGGTGGCCATCCGCCGCTTCAAGCGCACCGTCGAAAAGACTGGTCTCCTGACCGAGCTGCGCGCCCGTGAGTTTTACGAAAAGCCCACCGCCGAGCGCAAGCGCAAGTTGGCCGCTGCCGTTAAACGCCACCACAAGCGTATCCGCAGCATGACCCTGCCGCCGAAGCTGTACTAATCGAGTACGCATCGCCGTAAAAAGAGCCGCCAGCCTTCAACCGCCGGCGGCTTTTTTCTTTGTTTTTGCCCAAAAGCACACCATGAGCCTCAAAGCACGCATTACCGAAGACATGAAGGCCGCCATGAAGGCCAAGGAAGCGGCCAAGCTGTCCGCCATCCGCCTGCTCACCGCCGCCATCAAGCAGAAGGAAGTCGACGAGCGCATTGAACTCGACGACGCCGCGGTCGCCGCCGTCATCGAAAAGCTGGTCAAGCAGCGCAAGGACAGCGTCACCCAGTACGAAGCCGCCAATCGCCAGGACCTGGCCGACATCGAGAAGGCCGAGATCGCAATCCTCTCCGCCTACCTGCCGGAAAAGATGAGCAGCGAGGAAGTCGCCGCCGCCGTCGCCGCCGCCGTTGCACAAACCGGCGCCAAGGGTCCGGCCGACATGGGCAAGCTGATGGGCGTCCTCAAGCCGCAACTCGCTGGCAAGGCCGACATGGCCGAGGTGTCCAGGCTGGTCAAGGCCGCGCTCGCCGGCTAATCCCGCGCCATGATCCCGGAGTCGTTCATCCAGGATTTGCTGGCCCGGGTCGATATCGTCGACCTGGTGGACAGCTACGTGCCGCTCAAGAAGGCCGGCGCCAACTACGCCGCCTGCTGCCCTTTCCACAACGAGAAATCGCCCTCCTTCACAGTCAGTCCGACCAAGCAGTTCTACCATTGCTTCGGCTGCGGCGCCCACGGCACGGCCATCGGCTTCGTCATGGAATACCAGGGCATGGGTTTCGTCGATGCCGTCAAGGATCTGGCCAGCCGCGCCGGCATGACGGTGCCGGAAAGCGAAGGGCGTAGCTTCCATGACGAGAAACCCGGCCAGACGCGCACCCTGATCGAGGTCATGGCGCGCGCCGCCGCCTACTACAAGGCGCAACTCAAGGCCTCGCCGCGCGCCATCGAGTACTGCAAGAAACGGGGCCTTTCCGGCGAAGTGGCCGCCCGCTTCGGCATCGGTTACGCGCCGGACGGCTGGCAGAATCTGGAAGCCGTTTTCCCCGATTACAACGCCGACGAACTGAAGGCCGCCGGCCTGGTCATCGAGAACGAGGCCGGCCGCCGCTACGACCGTTTCCGTGACCGGCTGATGATCCCCATCGTCAATCCCAAGGGCGAGATCATCGCCTTCGGCGGCCGCATCATCGACCAAGGCGAGCCGAAATACCTGAACTCGCCGGAAACGCCGCTCTTCGAAAAGGGCCGCGAACTGTTCGGCCTGCCGCAGGCCCGCCAGGCGCTGCGCGAAACCAATACCGCCATCGTCACCGAAGGCTACATGGACGTCATCGCCCTGTCGCAGAACGGCGTCGGCAACGCCGTCGCGACGCTGGGCACGGCAACCACGCCGACCCACGTACAGAAACTGCTGCGCCAGGTCGACCGCATCGTCTTCTCCTTCGACGGCGACAACGCCGGCCGCAAGGCCGCCTGGCGCGCCCTGGAAAACGCCCTCGAAGCGCTGGCCGACAACAAGCAGATCGGCTTTGTCTTCCTGCCTGCCGAACACGACCCGGACAGCTTCATCCGCGAATTCGGCAAGCCGGAATTCGACCGCCTGGTCGCCCAGGCCATGCCGCTGTCCG
>DATGXM010000049.1:0-2291 GCA_035298985.1 Azonexus sp.
GGCTGACCCTCAAGGCGGCCAGCGGCCAGCCTCTGAACCGGCTGCCGGTGCAGGTGGTCTACAACACCGAGGTTTTCGAGCTGCTCAAGGCCCGGCCCGGCCGCTTCATGGCCCAGGGCAATGCCGTGGTCGAAAGCAGCCAGCGGGTCGAGGCCGGCTCAGGCACGCTGTTCGTGACCCAGCGCCGCCCCGGCAAGGGCGGCGCCCGGGGCTCGGGCGACGTGCTCGAACTGGAGTTCCGTGCCCTGGCCCCGGCCCAGGACAGCCCGATCACCGCCCTGCCCGGTGAAGCGCCGGCGCCGGATTTTGCGCCGGCCACCGTCGGCGTCACGGTAACGCCTTGAGTACGGGATGAAACGAACATCAGGCTTTTCATTGATCGAACTGATGGTGGTGCTCGCCCTGGTCGGCCTGTTCGCCACCATGGCCCTGCCGCTCGCCGAACTGGCCGTCAAGCGCAACCAGGAGATCGAGCTGCGCACCGCACTGCGCCAGATCCGCGAAGGGCTCGACGCCTACAAGCAGGCCGCCGATGACGGCCGGGTCACGGTGCGCCCGGGCGACGCGGGCTACCCGCGCACGCTGGCCGTGCTGGTCGACGGCGTGGTCGACAACAAGAGCCCGGAGCGGCGGATGATCTATTTCCTGCGCCGCCTGCCGCGCGACCCCTTCGCCCGGCCCGGCGTGCGCGCCGAGGACAGCTGGGGCAAGCGCAGCTACAAGAGCTCCTACGACCGGCCGCAGCCCGGCGACGATGTCTACGACGTCTATTCGCTGAGCACCGATACCGGCATCAACGGCATTCCGTACCATGACTGGTGACCTTCGCCCGGCCCGCCGGCGCGCCGGCTTCACGCTGATCGAGCTGCTGGTCAGCATGGCCATCGTCGCCCTGCTGCTGGCCCTGGCCGTGCCGCGCTACTTCGGCCGCGTCGAGCAGGCCAAGGAGACCGTGCTGCGCGAAAACCTGCACCAGATGCGCGAGGCCATCGACAAGTTCTACGGCGACAACGGCCGCTACCCGGCCTCGCTGCAGGAACTGGTCGCTCGCAAGTACCTGCGGCGCATTCCGCCCGATCCGATCACCGACAGCAACACCAGCTGGGTCGTCGCCGCACCCGCCGGCCCGCAGGCGGGACAGGGCAGCGTCTTCGACGTGCACAGCGGGGCGCCGGGGAAGGGCAAGGATGGCACGCCATACAGCAGCTGGTAGCATTGTGGGCGGACGCGAGCGCGGCGTCCTCCTGCTCGCCCTGCTCATCGCCATTGCCGCGCTGGGGGCCGGGCTGGCGGCGGCCGGCACCTTCTGGCAGCAGAGCCGGCAGCGCAGCCTCGAAGCGGAACTGCTCTTCGTCGGCCAGCAATACCGCAACGCCATCCGCCAGTATTACGAGGCGCCGCCCGGCGGCACCTATCCGCCGAGCCTGGAAGCGCTGCTGCTCGACCCGCGGGCACCCGCCATCCGCCGCTACCTGCGCCGCCCCTACCGCGACCCACTGACCGGTTCCCGGGAATGGGGCCTGGTCCAGGCACCGCAGGGCGGCATCATGGGCATCTACAGCCTGTCGCCGGAAAAACCGATCAAGCGGGCCAATTTCCCCGCCATCCTCGAATGGGCGCCCAACCTCGCCAGCTACGCCGACTGGAAGTTCGTCTACCTGCCGGGCCCGGCCTCGGCCACCATCGCGCCCCGCTGAACCCGACCTGTGTGGGTCAGCGTACGGAAATCGCTGCCGGGCGGGCTCATCCTTTATGCCACGGGCTTGATCCCTGCGACATATCCGAGGAGAAGCAGCATGGCAACCGAAACCCGCAACGCTATCGCGGTCGCCGGGGCGTACCCATACCGGCCGGCATCGATACCCGGGCGATCTGCGCCACGCTCCATGACGGCATCCTGGAAATCATCCAGCCCAAGCATCCCGGCCAACAGCGGCGCGCCGTCGAAGTGAAATAGTCCCGCCCGGCAGCGGGCAATCCCTAGGCCGGATGGCTCACCCGGCGCCCCGTCGTCGCCGGGCATGCACGGCGCGAAACTTCCGGATCAGAAGGGGCATGGCGGGCCACACCGCCGGCAGGCAACAGGAGAACGACATGACGCAATGCGAGACAAGCGGTTCGCGGAGCATGCTGCGGCCGGCGGCAGTCGAACTGGTCACCCGGCAGCTCGATATCGGTGGCATGGAACTGGCGGCGGCGCTCGCCACCCTCAGCGCAGCGGAACGACAGCAGGCGGCGCGCCTGGCTCCGACCGGCCTGCGCCGGCGCTACATCGTCGCCCGCGCCACCCT
>DATGXM010000050.1:0-5846 GCA_035298985.1 Azonexus sp.
TGTCACCCATCGGGCCGGTCGCCTTCAGCGATTCGATGTAGGCACGGCGGTTGAGGTTTTCGCGGATGGCGACGTATTCCATTTCCGGCGTGATGATGCCTTTGCGGGCGTAGTGCATCTGCGAGACGTTGGCACCGGCCTTGGCGCGGCGCGGCTTGCGGTGCAGGCCGGGGAAGCGCAGTTCGTCGAGCGCCTTGTCAGCGGCGCGCTGGCGGCCGAAGTCGGAGGTCAGGTCGGCCAGTTCCTCGGTATCGCCGCGCTCGGCGATCCATTGGGCGCGCAAGGCGGGCAGGCCGGAACGGATGTCGATGCTGGCTGCCGGGTCGGAATAGACGCCGGAACAGTCATAAACGTAGATCGGCGGATTCTTCTCGCCGCCCATGCCGGTCGGGGTGTCCGACTGGCTGATTTCGCGCATCGGCACCTGGATATCCGGGCGCGAACCCTCGATATAGACCTTGCGGGAATTGGGCAGCGGCTGGATGGCAGCCTCGTCGACGTGGGCATTGGCGGCGAGGAATTGTTCTTTGGCGTTCATGGGTGCTCCGTGCGTGTGTCAGCGGGATATGACGAGCGGGGAGCGATCTGGTTCCAAGAACCGTATTCGTTTCCCTACGACGGCATGACCCGGTCAGGTTCGAAGGGTATTTCTCAGCCCGCTTGTTCGCTGGCACCCCTAACGAGTGGGCTGCAAGTTACTGGAAATACAGGCAAAATGCAAGGAACGACAAAGTCCGCTCAAGATTTTCAGAAATTAGCCGAAATATCTTCGACAAGACGTGGAATCTTAAGAAAAACGAGGGATCGAAGATGCGCCTACTGATCATTGCCGGCTTGCTGGCCACCCTGCCGTGGAGCGTTTCGGCAGCGCCGACCTGGCAGGTCATTTCATCGGAACCCGGCAAGCGTATCGAGATCGACCGCACCAGCCTGAAGCGCGACGGCAACGCCGTCCAGGCGCAAGGACGCGTCGTCTTGGAAAAGGAACTGATCGACGGCAAGTCCGGTGCTGGCTACCGGGTCATCGAGGCGATTACCCGCTACGACTGCACGACGCGTAGCGCCAACACCATCAAGCGCATTTTCAAGAAGAACGAATCGGACATTGTTCGCGAGGAAGACATCCGCGGCGTCGAACTTCCGGTGCGCTCAGGAACGCTGGACGACAAGGTGCTGCGCGAAGTCTGCCGCCCGCCCAAGGACAGCCCGGCCGAACTGGCGCAAAAGGCCAATGACGCCGGCAGTCAATTGAAAGCCGCCAACGAGGCGACCCTCAAGAAGGAAATGGCCAAGGCCGAGAAGCCGGCCGCCATCAAGGCATCCGACACACCGGCCAAGGAGGCCGAACATTCGGCCATTCCGTCGATACGCCCCAATCTCAAGGCCGCCGCCGAAGCGGCCCGCGACTCCACCCGTGAAGCGCCGCCGCCCGTAGCCGCCGCGCCGGCCAAGCCGCCGGCCCCGGTCGCCCAAGCCACCCCGCCCGCTCCTACACCGGCCCCTGTCAAGGCCCAGACCATCGTCGTCCACACCAGCCCGACTGCCGCACCGAAGCCCAAAAAGGCGGCCAAGTCCGAAGGCTACATGCTGGAGCTGGCCCACAGCGAACCGGCGGTGCAGCATGCGCACATCCACTGGGACTACGAAGGCGCGGGCGGCCCGGAAAACTGGAGCCGCCTCGATCCGCAAAACAAGCTGTGCGCCACCGGCGAACGCCAGTCGCCGATCGACATCAAGGACGGCATCAGGGTCGATCTCGAGCCGATCAAGTTCAAGTATCAGCCGTCGACCTTCCGCATCGTCGACAACGGCCATACCGTCCAGGTCAACGTCGGCGAAGGCTCCATTTCGCTGACCGGCAAGACCTACGAGCTGGTCCAATTCCACTTCCATCGCCCGTCGGAAGAGAAGATCAACGGCCAGCGCTTTGACATGGTGGTTCATCTGGTGCACAAATCCGACGAAGGCCAGCTCGCCGTCGTCGCCGTGCTGCTCGAACGCGGCAACGAAAACCCGTTCATCCAGACCCTGTGGAACAACATGCCGCTGGAAAAGAACATGCCGGTCGCCCCGCCGACAGCCACCGTCGACCTGAACGCCCTGCTCCCCGCCTCGCGCAATTACTACACCTACATGGGTTCACTGACCACGCCGCCCTGCTCGGAAGGCGTGCTGTGGCTGGTCATGCAGCAGCCGGTGCAGGTTTCGCAGGACCAGATCAATATCTTCAGCCGCCTGTATCGCAACAACGCCCGCCCCATCCAGCCGACCAGCGGCCGACTGATCAAGGAAGGCCGTTGACCTGAGGCGAAACGCAGTGGTAACTTAATGACCACAAAGTCATTAATTTACCCATGCTATCCAGTCCGCCGTCCCGCAAACGCCGCAAGGAAGCTCGCCCCTCGGAGCTACTGGCGGCTGCGCTCGATCTTTTCGTCGAGAAAGGTTTTGCCGCCACCCGACTGGAAGACGTCGCAACCCGCGCCGGCGTCTCGAAGGGCACCCTGTACCTGTACTACGAGAACAAGGAAGCGCTGTTCAAGGCGGTGATCCAGGAAGGGATCATCCCGGTCATCGTCGAAAACGAAGCCATCGCCGCCCAGCACAGCGGCAGCAGCTTCGACCTGATGGAAAAGCTGCTCGCCAACTGGTGGACCAAGATCGGCCAGACGGCTTTCGCCGGCATCCCCAAGCTGATGGTGGCCGAAGCCCGGAACTTCCCCGAACTCGGCCGCTACTACGTCGAGAACGTCATCAATCGCGGCCGCGCCCTGGTCGGCTGCGCCTTGCAGCGCGGCATGGCGAGCGGCGAATTCCGGGCCATGGACGTCGAAACGACCATCGACGTGGTGATCGCCCCCATCCTGATGCTGCTGATCTGGCGCTATTCGATGAGTTGCTGCGTGGGCAGCGAGAGCAATCCGCAGCTTTACCTGCAGATACACATGGATCTGCTGCGTCAAGGTTTGCGCGGGACGGAAAAGGAGAGTCGGGTATAATTTTGATTTGTCGTAATCAATATATTAGCTTGTGCTAATATTATGCCTGCGGAGACCAAAATGAACATCGAGCAAGCGCGCTTCAACATGATCGAACAGCAGATCCGTCCTTGGGATGTCCTGGATCCGCAAGTTCTCGACCTCCTTTTCGTCGTCAAGCGCGAAGATTTCGTGCCGGCTGCCTATCGCAATCTGGCCTTCGCCGACATGGAAATCCCGATCGGCAGCGGCCAGGTCATGCTGGCGCCGAAGATCGAAGCCAAGATGATGCAGGAACTGGGCATCAAGAAGACCGACAAGGTCCTCGAAATCGGCACCGGCAGCGGCTACATGGCCGCCCTGCTGGCCGCCCGCGCCGACCATGTCGTCACCGTCGAATGCCGCCCGGAAATCGCTGCTGCCGCCAAGGCCAACCTGGAACGCGCCGGCGTCGCCAACGTCACCATCGAAGTCGGCAACGGCATCGACGGCTGGGCCCAGCGCGGCCCGTACGATGCCATCGTCGTCTCCGGCTCGCTGCCGACCGTTTCGCCGTCCCTGCTCAAGCAGCTGCGCGTCGGTGGCCGCCTGGCCGTCATCACCGGCGAAGCCCCGGTCATGGAAGCCCAGCTGATCACCTGCACCGGCGACGGCGTCTACAACACCGTCAACCTGTTCGAGACCGTCGTTCCGGCACTCGACGGCGCCGACGCCAAGGACCGTTTCTCCTTCTAAATGCAACAGCTCAGCGTACAGCAACTCGCCGAATGGCTGGCCGACGACTTGCGGCCCGATCCCGTCCTGCTCGATGTACGCGAACCGTGGGAAGTGGAGCTCTGCCGGCTGGCAGGCTCCCAGCACATCCCCATGCATCTGGTCCCGACGCGCTGCGACGAGATCGACGCCAACCGCGATGTCGTGGTGATTTGCCACCACGGCGCCCGCAGCATGCAGGTCGCCTTGTTCCTCGAGCGCAAGGGATTCGACTCGGTGCTCAACCTGAGCGGCGGCGTCGATGCCTGGGCGGGAGAAATCGATCCGGATATGCGTCGCTACTGAGGATGGCATGAAAAAGTTCGCCTGGCTGCTCGTCTCGCCCCTGGTCGCCGCGCCGCTCCACGCCGCCGACCTGATGCAGGTCTACCGCGATGCCCAGGGCAACGATCCAACCTTCGCCGCAGCCCGTGCCACCCTTGAAGCCGGCCAGGAAAAGCAACCGCAGGCGCGTGCCGGCCTGCTGCCCAGCCTGACCCTGTCCGGCAACACGGTGTGGAACGAGAACCAGCTGTCCACGCATGGCGGCGCCACCTTCGCCAAACCGAACTACAACTCCAACGGCTATCAGCTGACCCTGTCGCAACCACTGTTCCGCTGGCAGAACTGGATCGCCTACGACCAGTCCAAAATGCAGGTCGCCCAGGCCGAAGCCAATTTCGGACTGGCCCGCCAAGACCTAATCCTGCGTGTCGCCCAGGCCTATTTCGACGTGCTGTATGCGCAGGAAAGCCTGTCCGCCGTGCAGGCCAACAAGCAGGCCATCGCCCAGCAACTCGAACTGGCCAAGAAGAGTTTCGAGGTCGGCACCGCGACCATCACCGATACGCACGAAGCACAGGCCCGCTACGACCTGGCCAACGCCCAGGAAATCGCTGCCGAAAGCGATCTCGAGGTCAAGCAGCGTACCTTGCAGGCCATCGTCGGCCAGGAGCCGGGCACCCTCGCCCAACTGCGCAAGAACGCTGAACTGACGCCGCCGCAGCCGGGCAACATGAACGAGTGGGTCAGCGCCGCCGAAACCGGCAGCCTGAACGTGCAGGTTCAGCAGTACAACGCCACCATCGCTGCCCGCGAGGTCGACAAGCAGCGCGCCGGCCACTACCCGACGCTCGATGCGGTGGCCAATTACGGCTACGCCAAGAGCTACACGCCGGCTTTCGGCAGCTACGACACCGACTTCCAGAATGTCGGCATCCAGCTCAATATCCCGCTCTTCTCGGGTGGCCTGACTGCTTCCCGCCAGCGCGAAGCGAGCGCCAACCGCGCTGCCGCCGAATCGACCCTGGAAGGCGCCAAGCGGAGCGCCGCCCTCGGCGCCCGCCAGTACTACCTAGGCGTGGTCAATGGCCTGGCCCAGGTCAAGGCACTGAAGGCAGCGCTGGTTTCATCGCAATCGGCGCTGGAATCGAACAAGCTGGGCTACGAAGTCGGCGTGCGCATCAATATCGACGTGCTGAACGCCGAGAACCAGGTCTATGTCACCCGTCGCGACCTGGCCAAAGCCACGCTCGACACGCTGATGGCACAACTGCGCCTAAAGTCGGCGACCGGCGCACTGGGCGACGACGACATCGCCCAGATCAACGCCCTGCTCGACCCGTCCAGCGTTCGATAAGGTCCAGCATCCGCTCGGTCGCGCCCTGATGGGCGTGCGCAAAATCATGGGCAGCAGCCCGCATGGTGGCCAGACGCCCGGCATCCCGTAACAAAGCATCAACACCTGCACCCAACTCGTCGGCATTGGCCACGCGCTGCGCGGCACCCGCCGCGATGGCATCCTCGGTCGCCTGCAGGAAATTGAAGGTGTGCGGTCCGACCAGCACCGGACAGCCGCAGGCCGCCGCCTCGATCAGGTTTTGCCCACCCAGCGGCAACAGGCTGCCGCCAACGAAGGCCAGGTCGGCGAGACTGAAATAAGCCGCCATTTCACCCATGCTGTCGCCCAGCCACACCTCGCTATGCACAGCCGGCAGCCCCTGGCTGCGGCGGACCGAGCGCAGGCCGTGCTGCTGCAACAGCGTCGCCACTTCGTCGAAACGCTGCGGATGGCGCGGCACCAGCACCAGCAAGGCGCCGGGAATCGCCACCCGG
>DATGXM010000051.1:0-1828 GCA_035298985.1 Azonexus sp.
GCCCGCGCCGGCGCAGCAGTAGCGGCGGACCCAGACCAGCAGTGTCGTGGGCCGCCACCCGAGCGGCTCATGCGCCAGCCGCCGGGTCACGCTGTCACGCGCAGCGCCTTCGCAGTCAGGTTCGACTCGCTGACCGGTCACCTCCAGACCCAGCTCGTCGAGCCGGCAGAACGTCGTCAGATCAGCGCGGCCGAAGTCCGCATCACGGAAGGTGTCAACCTGTTTGGAGTCGGTCGGTGCTGATTTCTTGGTTGATGGCGACCTTTGCCATGGGCGCCTTGATGGTGGAGGGCTTGGTGAACCGTTCGGGGTGCTCGGCGTGTAGCCGGGCCATGGTCGCCACGCGCTGCTGGTGGATGCTGATCCAGGACCCGTCGTGCACGGTTGCCGGGGTATGTCCCTCGAGGCTGGAGTGGCGGTGCTCGTGGTTGTACCAGTGCACGAACTCGGTGACCCATTGGCGGGCCTGTTCGATCGAGGTGAAGTAGGCCGGGTAGGTGGGGGCGTACTTGGCGGTCTTGAACAGGGACTCGCTGTATGGGTTGTCGTTCGAGACGCGGGGCCGGTTGCGGGACACCTCAACGCCGAGGGCCTGGAACAGGCCGGTCAGGGTGTTGGAGGTCATCGACGGGCCGCCGTCGGAGTGGACCACCGTCGGGTGGGCGCGGTGGTGGCGGAACGCGGTTTCGAACATGTCCTTGGCCAGGTCGTCGCACTCGCGGTCTTCGACCCGCCAGGCCACGACCAGCCGGGAGAACACGTCGACGACCAGGTACAGCTCGTAAGTGACCCGGATGTAGGGGCCCTTGAGCTTGGTGATGTCCCAGGACCACACCTGCAGTGGCGCGCTCGCCACCAGCGAGGGGATCGCGCTGGCCCGGTGGCGGGCCCGGCGGCGGACCGGACGCTGCGGCTCCAGCTGGCGGGCGATGCGATACCACGAGGACAACGAGGCGACCGGGTCCTTCGCGTCCAGGGCCTCGTAGTAGGCCTGGTACACCGACCAGCCGCAAACGAACGCCGCCTTCAGCTTGTCCAGGATCCGCTCTCGCTCGGCCGGATCCAGCCACGAGGCGGCCCGCCGCGCCGTGTGCGGAACCGGCACGGCCACCCGCGGCCGAGGCCGGGATCGGTAGTGCCAGCTCGACCGGGACAACCCGGCCACCGCCAACGCACGCCGCTGCGACAACCCGGCCCCGATCAGCGCGCTCACCAAGGCGACCGTGACCATCACCACCGACACCGCAGCATCCGCCGCCTCGGCGTCCTCGGCGTTCTCGACGTCCTCGACGCCGCCGGCCACGGTCACGGCCGCTGGCCCTCGGCGCGGTCCTGCGGTTGCGAGCTCTTGCCGGCGCCGGCGTGATGCAAGATCTCGATAGCTTTTCCCAATGCATCAACAGCCTTGACCTGCACCGCCAGCTCGGCCGCCTTGGCCGCCAACGCCTGCTCATGCTCAGCCTGCTGCTGGGCCACCTGCTCGCGCAACGCGTCCAGCTCGGCCCTAAGCCGAGCGACAAACGCGCTCTGCTCTGCCGTCACCGCCAGCCCTCCACGAGGAACCAGGCCGTACTCCAGCGTGTCGGCGAACACCTGGGCACGCCAGACCCGAAACTGCCGATAAGACACGCCATGCTCACCCAGATACCTCCCACGCGATCCATACGGTGCAGCAAGATAGGCAAGCACGTGCTCCCGCTTCTGCTCGACCGTGAACATCGAACCTGACAAGTCGATCACTCCTCAAAGACGAGCGACTGACTCACACCCAGCCTGACACGTAGGGAAGTCGGCAGAAACGACTGCCGTCTTGTGCAGCTTCTGCCGC
>DATGXM010000052.1:0-3035 GCA_035298985.1 Azonexus sp.
ACCTCGCGGATTTCCTCGGCGGTCATCGGCGCATTGTGGGCGAAGTCGAAACGGGTCTTGTCCGGATCGACCTGTGAGCCCTTCTGCTGCACGTGCTGGCCGAGCACCTGGCGCAGCGCCTTGTGCATCAGGTGGGTCACCGAGTGGTTGCGGGCCGTCGCGGCGCGGGCCACCGCGTCGACCTTGGCGCCGACGTCCTGGCCGACCGCCAGCTTGCCGGTCTTCAGCACGCCGTGGTGGCCAAAGACGGCCGCCTGGATCTTCAGGGTATCCTCGACCGCGAAGATGCCGCCTGCACCCTTTAGTTCGCCGCGGTCGCCGGCCTGGCCACCGGATTCGGCGTAGAACGGCGTGTGATCGAGAACGACGACGCCCAGATCGCCTTCGTGCAATTCGTCGACCGCCGTGCCGTCCTTGTACAGCGCCAGCACCTTGCCCCGGGCTTCGAGCGACTCGTAACCATGGAAAGTGGTTTCCTGGCCGGCGTAATCGAGGTTAGCGGCCATCTTGAACTTGCCGGCGGCGCGCGCCTGTTCCTTCTGGCGGGCCATCGCCGCATCGAAAGCGGCAGCATCGACGGTCACGTTGCGTTCGCGGCAGATGTCGGCCGTCAGGTCGAGCGGGAAGCCGTAGGTGTCATGCAGCTTGAAGGCCGTCTCGCCGTTGAAGACGGTGACGCTCTTTTCAGCCATCGCCGCCAGTTCGCCTTCGAGGATTTCCATGCCGTTCTCGATGGTGGCGAAGAAGCGGTCTTCCTCCTGCTTCAGCGTCGCCATGACCTTGGCCTGGTTCTCGACCAGTTCCGGATAGGCCGGCCCCATCTCGGCGACGAGGTCCGGCACCATCTTGTGGAAGAAGGCGGCGCGGGCGCCCAGCTTGTAGCCGTGGCGGATGGCGCGGCGGATGATGCGGCGCAGCACGTAGCCACGGCCTTCATTGCCCGGGATGACGCCATCGGCAAGCAGGAAGGAGCAGGCCCGGATGTGATCGGCCAGCACCTTGAGCGACGGGCTGTCCATATCGGCATCGCTGGTTTCGCGGGCGGCGGCCTTGATCAGGCTCTGGAACAGGTCGATCTCGTAGTTGGCGTGCACACCCTGCAGCACGGCCGAGATGCGCTCCAGGCCCATGCCGGTGTCGACCGAGGGCTTGGGCAGCGGGTGCATGACGCCGGCTTCGTCGCGATTGAACTGCATGAAGACGTTGTTCCAGATCTCGATGAAACGGTCGCCGTCTTCCTCCGGCGATCCCGGGGGGCCGCCCCAGTGCTTTTCGCCGTGATCGTAGAAGATTTCAGTACACGGGCCGCAGGGGCCGGTGTCGCCCATCATCCAAAAGTTGTCGGAAGCGTAGCGGGCGCCCTTGTTGTCGCCGATGCGGATGACCTTGTCGACCGGCACGCCGACTTCCTTGGTCCAGATGTCGTAGGCTTCGTCGTCCTCGGCATAGACCGTGACGGTCAGCTTGTCCTTGGGCAGCTTGTAGACCTCGGTCAGCAGCTCCCAGGCGTAGGTGATGGCGTCGCGCTTGAAGTAGTCGCCGAAGCTGAAATTGCCCAGCATCTCGAAGAAGGTGTGGTGGCGCGCGGTATAGCCGACGTTCTCGAGGTCGTTGTGCTTGCCGCCGGCGCGCACGCATTTCTGCGAGGTCGTCGCCCGCGTGTAGGGACGCTTGTCGAAACCGAGGAAAACGTCCTTGAACTGGTTCATGCCGGCATTGGTGAACAGCAGCGTCGGGTCGTCGTGCGGCACCAGCGAACTGGAGGAGACGATCTGGTGCCCCTTGGAGGCGAAGAAGTCGAGGAACTGCTGGCGGATTTCGGAGCTTTTCATCAGCGGGCGGCCTTTGCGGCGGTGGAATTCGAAACCGTCGATTTTAAATGAAAGTGCCCGCCAGCAGTGCAGGCCGATAACGGGAAAACGCGCGCTAACGCCCTGCCCAAAAAGAAAAACCCGCGCGACGGCGGGTTTCCGGTCAGGCACCATCGCGGCTCAGCGGCGGCGCGGGCGATCGACGCGGCCGTTATGGTTGAAATCATGTTGGCGATCGTGCTTCTGTTCATAGATGCGCTCGCTCTGGACGTTCTGCGCATGGCTGATGCGTGCCCTTTCCTGGCGGGTCACCACACCGTCGGCCTTGGCCCGGTTTTCCATGTTATCGACGCGCTGCTGACCGCGCTCCAGGCGATTGGCTTCGCGCGGGGTCAGGCTGCCCGAGGCGACACCCTGATCGATGCGGCGCTCCTGGTTGGCCTGGCGTTGGTCGATGCCCGGCGTATTGGCCTGGGCGAAAGCGAGGGCGGGCAGAACGACGGCGACGGCGGCAAGGGCTTGGACGATTTTCATGGTTTTTCCTCCTGAGATGTAGGGCGAACTCCCTGAGCCGCATTAGAAGTCAAAGCGCGTTAAAAATCAGCCGCCCAATTGCAAACCTTTGTAAGCACTTGTTTCCGCAGCAAACAAGTCGAGGCGATCGGTAAATACCGCACTGACGCCCCGCCCGAACAGGTCTTGAGCCTGCTCCGCCGTATTGACGGTGTAACAGAGAACGGGAAATCCCCTGGCCTGCGCTTCCACCAGCACGCCAGCGGCCAGATGCCTGGCGTTGCAATGCAGCGTGACTGCCTGCAAGCGCTCCATTTCCCGCAGCCAGTCCGGCGGCACCTGTTCGAACAACAGGCCGCGCGGGATTTCCGGCGCCAGGTCGCGGGCGATTTCGACCGCTTCGAGCGAAAAGGAGGAAATCAGCGGCAGCACCGCCTCCCCCTGCCACAGGGCGCTGGTCTGACGGGCGACCACCTCGGCGGTCTGCCGCTCGTAACCGGCCGCCGGCTTGATCTCGACATTGGCCAACAGGCCGTATTCCCGGCACAGGGCGGCCGCTTCGGCCAAGCGCGGAATGCGCTCGCCACCACCGGCATCGAGGGCAAACAGCATGGCATCCGGCGTGTCGCAAACCGGGCCGACGCCATTGGTCGTCCGCTCCAGCGTTTCATCATGAATGAGCACCGGCGTGCCGTCCGCCGACAGCATCAC
>DATGXM010000053.1:0-3897 GCA_035298985.1 Azonexus sp.
GCCGCAAGCACCGCGTGGACTGGACGCCGCCGGGAACGCACACGGTCTGGCTGGCCATCCATCGCACCGCCCAATAACCAGCCGACGACCTTCCCGGCTGGCGACGTGGCAAGCGCGGCGATTGCGCTTGTCCCGAAGGGGCCAAATCGGCGAAAATTCAGGGTTTTAGCGGTCGACCGCAGCAAACCCAATTTTCAAGGATTCCCCATGTCCCAAACCGACAACGCCGAACAGCCCGTCCAGCAGGACGAGAACCACATCATCGCCGAGCGCCGTGCCAAGCTCGCCGAGTGGCGCAAGACGGGCCAGGCCTTCCCGAACGACTTCCAGCGCGAGAATACCGCCGCCAAGTTGCACGAAGGCTACGGCGAGAAATCCGCTGAAGAACTGGAAGGCCTGCCGGTCGAGGTCAAGGTCGGCGGCCGCATGATGCTCAAGCGCGTCATGGGCAAGGCTTCCTTCGCCACGCTGCAGGACGTTTCCGGCCGTATCCAGGTCTACGTCGCCCGCGACAAGGTCGGCGAAGACGTCTACGCCGCCTTCAAGGGCTGGGACCTCGGCGACATCCTCGGCGTCGTCGGCACGCTGATGAAGACCCGTACCGGCGAACTGACCATCCAGGCCACCGAAATCCGCCTGCTGACCAAGTCCATCCGCCCGCTGCCGGACAAGTTCCACGGCCTGTCCGACCAGGAGCTGAAGTACCGCCAGCGCTACGTCGACCTGATCATGAACGAGGAAACGCGCTTCACCTTCCGCGCCCGTTCGGCCATCGTCGCCTCGATCCGCAACTACATGACCGGCCACGGCTTCATGGAAGTCGAAACGCCGATGATGCACCCGATCCCCGGCGGCGCCTCGGCCAAGCCCTTCGTCACGCACCACAACGCGCTCGACATGCAGCAGTTCCTGCGCATCGCCCCCGAGCTGTACCTCAAGCGCCTGGTGGTCGGCGGTTTCGAGAAGGTTTTCGAAATCAACCGCAACTTCCGCAACGAAGGCCTCTCGCCGCGCCACAACCCCGAATTCACGATGATGGAGTTCTACGAGGCGTACGCGAACTACCACACGCTGATGGACTTCACCGAAGGCCTGCTCCGCCACGCCGCCCGCGAAGCGCTGGGCAAGGAAGTCTTCATCTACCAGGGCCGGGAACTCGACCTGTCCAAGCCCTTCCATCGCCTGACCATCAACCAGGCCATCCAGCGCCAGCACCCGGAATTCTCCGATGCCGAGCTGGCCGACGCCGAGTTCCTGAAGGCCAAGATCAAGGCCTTCGGCGAGCCGGTCAAGCCGGGCGGCCTGGGCAGCCTGCAACTGCAGCTGTTCGAAGCCTGCGCCGAAGCCCAGTGCTGGGAACCGACCTTCATCATCGACTACCCGGTCGAAGTGTCGCCGCTGGCCCGCGCCTCCGACAGCAACCCGGAAATCACCGAGCGCTTCGAACTGTTCATCGTCGGCCGCGAAATCGCCAACGGCTTCTCCGAGCTGAACGACGCCGAAGACCAGGCGGCCCGCTTCCAGGAACAGGCCAAGGCCAAGGATGCCGGCGACGAAGAGGCCATGTATTACGACGCCGACTTCATCCGGGCGCTGGAATACGGGCTGCCGCCGACCGGGGGCTGCGGGATCGGTATTGATCGTTTGATCATGTTGCTGACGGACAGCCCGGCGATCCGCGATGTGATCCTCTTCCCCTCCATGCGCCCCGAATAATGTATGGCCGGCTGCGCTTGCCATAACTGCGTTGCAGGCAACCTTGCATAGCGCTGCTATGCGGCGGTCGCCTGCGCCTTGTTCTGGCGGCGCTCGCTCGGCCATTGGCCTTCGGTACTCGACCGTCGGCTTTCGGTAATTTCAATGCAAGTTCGTCAGCTGCAAATCGCCCACGACGCCCTGCAGGACCGCCTGGTCCTGCGCGTCGCGACGCAGGCTGACGAGGAATTCCGGGTCTGGCTGACCCGGCGCTTCCTGCGCGAGCTGTGGCCGCATCTGGCCAAGTTGCTTGCGCAGGCGAGAAACAGCGCGCCACTGGCTGCCGACGTCGAGGCCATGCCGGCGCCGGCCAGTTTCGAACAGCCTTTCCAGGACGACAAGGCGACCTATCCGCTCGGTTCCACCCCCTTGCTGACCAGCGAGATCAAGGTCGACACGCTGAGCGACGGCGATTATCACCTGACTTTCCGCGAAGGCCGCGAGCGCAGTTTCGAACTCGGCCTGACGCCGGACCTGCTGCAAGCCTTCTGCGCCATGCTGCGGGCCGGCGCCGAGCAGGCGCAATGGGGTCTGGCCCTCGACTACGCCGCGCCTGATCCGGCAGCACCCCGCCCTAGCCCCCCTCACTCGCGATTGCATTAGTGGACAAACTGGTACCTGGCCGTCTGGATTGCGCAGCGGATGGCACACCTCTCCCGCCCGCTGACGGCAGCAGCGAACGGGCAAGGCGCATCGCCCTCGCCGGCAATGCCCTGCCGCAACGCTGGCAGGATCGCGACCGCTTCGTCGTCCTCGATACCCGCTTCGGCGCCGGCCTGAATTTCCTGACCCTGTGGCAAGCCTGGCGCGCCGACCCACAGCGTTGCCGCCGCCTGCATGTCGTGACCTTCGAAAAACATCCCTACCCGGCCGCCGAGCTGGCCGGCGCCCAGCGCGCCTGGCCCGAGTACGGCGAACTGGCGACAGCCCTGCAGCAACAGTGGCCGGTGCTCGCCCCCGGCATGCATCGCCTGCGCTTCGAGGGCGGCCAGGTCGTCCTGACCCTGGTCTTCGGCGATATAGCCCGCCAGTTGCGTTCCGTCGATGCGGCGGTCGATGCCTTCGTCCTCGACGATTTTTCTTCCGATGACCACGCCGAGCTGTGCCGTTCGCTGTCCCGCCTCGCCGCCCCCGGCGCCACGCTGGCCACGCCGGCGGTCAGCGATGCGGTTGCCGCCGCGCTGGCGGCGGCCGAGTTCGACCTGGAACAGCGCCCGGGCCACGCTTCCGCCACGCCCATGGTGGTCGGCCGCCTGCGTGCCCGCCGGCCGTTGCGCCACGTTCCGCCGGCCGAGCGCCGCGCCGTCGTGATCGGCGCCGGCATCGCCGGCAGCACGGCGGCGCACGCCCTGGCCGCTGCCGGCTGGCAGGTGACGGTGCTCGAACAGGCCGCCGAACCGGCCACCGGCGCCTCGTGCAACTTGGCCGGCGTGCTGCGCCCGCTGCCCAGCGCCGACGACAATCGCCTGTCCCGTTTGACCCGCGCCGGCTACCTGGCGACCCGGGCCCTGCTCGCCAGCCTGCCGGATGCCCGCTGGTCAGCCTGCGGCGTCATGCACCTGGGCCGCGAAGCTTTCCATGAGGAGCAACAGCGGCGCACCGTCGCCCAACTTGGTTTCCCGCCGGAACTGCTCAGCTTCATCGCGGCCGACGAAGCGTCGCGGCGCCTCGGCTGGCCGGTCGCTACCGGCGGCTGGTGGTTCGCCAACGGCGGCTGGGTGCAGCCTTCCTCGGTCTGCCGGGCGGCGCTGGCCAGTTTCCCGGATCGGCTCAGCGTCCGCTTCAATGCCTGCGTCGAGCGGCTGGAAAATACCGGCACCGGCTGGCGGGCGCTCGATGCGGCCGGCCAGGTGCTGGCCGAAGCGCCGGTGCTGGTCATGGCCAGCGGTGCTGCAGCGCCGCATTTCGCACAATTCGCCTGGCTGCCGCAACGCGCCGCCCGCGGCCAGGTGACGCACCTGCCGGCTGCTGCCACCCAGCCGCTCAACCACGTGGTGTGCAAGCTCGGTTATGCGACGCCCGAGGTCGACGGCCTGCGCCTGATCGGCGCCACGCTGCAATACGCCGATTCCGATCCGGCAGTCCGGATAGCTGACCACCAGGAAAACCTGGCACGCCTGAACCTGAGCCTGCCCGGCTTCG
>DATGXM010000054.1:0-9333 GCA_035298985.1 Azonexus sp.
CTTGGTGTCCCACACCGTCGCACCGACGTTGCTGCGCCGCGTGCTGCCCAGCGTCACTTGCCCGCTTACCTCGCCGCCGCGGGCGCTGTCCTCGGCCTGGCGATTCTGCGCGATACGGATGATCAGGCGGCGGGACGGCCGGTCCATGGCGGCCAGGGCCCGCTTGATTTCGTCGCGGTTGCGGGCCGAGGCTTTCAGGAACAGCTGGTCGTTCATGCCGGTCAGCGTACCGCCCGGCTCGACCAGCGGCAACAGCGCCGGCAGGACTTCTTCGACCGTCTTGCTGCGCAACGGGATGATTTCCATCTGCTGCGCGCCGGCAATGCCCAACCACAGCACCAGCAGGCCGGCAAGCAGCCACTTCAGCGCACTTTTCATCGCTCGCTCCTCATTCGGAAGGAATATGCGGCAAGGCCAAGTATTCCTTGGAATTCATCTCGGTTAGACGGCTGACCGTGCGCTTGAATTCACTGGCCTGGGTGCCTTCCGTGTACAACTCCTCGGCCGCGCAGTCGGCGGTGGCGATCAGCTTGACCTTGTGGTCGTAGAAGACATCGACCAGCCAGGTGAAGCGGCGGGCTTCCGAAGCCTGGTGCGAGGTCATCCGCGGAATGTGCGAAAGCATGACCGTATGGTAACTGCGCGAAATTTCCAGATAGTCGTTCTGCGAGCGCGGCCCGCCGCACAGGGTCTGGAAATCGAACCAGATGACGCCGTGGCCACGGCGCAGGGTGTCGATATTGCGGCCGAGGATTTCGATATGGCCGCCCTTCTTGCCTTCCTCGCCGGCCACCATCTTGAAGTATTCGAGCATCTTCTTCTCGGCCGCGGCATCGGCCGGATGGTGGTAGATCTCGACCTGTTCCAGGGCACGCAGGCGATAGTCGATCCCGGCCTCGACCTCGAAGACGTCGAGATGCTTGTTGAGCAGGTCGATGGTCGGCAGGAAGCTCTCGCGGTGCAGGCCGTTCGGATAAAGCATGTCCGGCGGATAGTTCGAAGTCATCACCACGATGACACCGTTGGCGAACAGGCCGGTCATCAGACGGCCGAGGATCATCGCATCGGCAATGTCGGAAACATGGAATTCGTCGAAGCAGAGCAGCCGCACCTCCTTGGCCACCTGTTCGGCGATCTTCAGCATGGGGTCCGGCTCGCCCTTGTATTTGTCGAGATCGCGGTGGATCTGCTGCATGAAGGCGTGGAAGTGGATGCGCTTCTTGCGGCGATAGGGCACTGAGTCGTAGAAGCAGTCCATCAGGAAGCTCTTGCCCCGCCCGACGCCGCCCCAGAAATAGACGCCCTTGGGCGGCTTGGGCGGCGCGAGCAGGCGCTTCAGGGTACTGCCGCGATCCACCTTGAAAGTCAGCAGATTGGTGTACAGCGCCTGCAAGGCGTTGGCCGCCGTCATCTGGGCGGCATCGGCGATATAGCCGCGGGAGTCGAGCAAAACCTTGTAAGCGTCGAGCATGCCCTGGGCGGCGACGTTCAGTTTTTTATGCGGCATTGGTGCACAGTTCGGCGTTGGGGAAAGCTCGTATTTTCGCAAATAAAAAAGGCGGGTGCGTAACCGCAACCCGCCTTTATGGCTTATCGACGCGCGATCAGAAATTCAGCGTGCGCTTGTCGCAGGCCAGCGCGGCTTCATGCACGGTCTCCGACAGGGTCGGGTGAGCGTGGCAGATGCGCGCCAGATCTTCGGAAGCACCGCCGAATTCCATCGCCACAACCGCTTCGGCAATGATTTCGGAGGCATTGGCACCGATGATATGCACACCGAGGATGCGGTCGGTCTTCTTGCAGGCCAGCATCTTGACGAAGCCGGACGGGTCGCCCATGCCCAGCGCACGGCCGTTGGCCAGGAATGGAACCTTGCCCGCCTTGTATTCGACGCCGTCGGCCTTCAGTTGCTGCTCGGTCTTGCCGACCCAGGCGATTTCCGGCGAGGTGTAGATGACGAAAGGAATGGTGTCGAAATTGCAGTGACCGGCCTGGCCAGCCATCAGCTCGGCGACCATGACGCCTTCTTCATGCGCCTTGTGCGCCAGCATCGGACCGCGAACCACGTCGCCGATGGCCCAGACGCCCGGCAGATTGGTGGCACAGTGGCCGTCGACTTCGACGAAACCACGGGCATCCAGCTTCAGGCCGACGCCTTCGGCATTCAGGCCGTCGGTGTTCGGCACGCGGCCAATGGAGACGATCAGGCGATCGGCATCCAGCTTCTGTGGGTTGCCGTCCTTGTCGGTGTAGGCGATGGACACGGCCTTCTTGGTAGCCTTGATGTCGCCGATCTTGACGCCGACCTGGATGTTCAGGCCCTGCTTGGTGAACAACTTGAGCGCTTCCTTGGCGACATCGACGTCAGCCACCGACAGGAATTCCGGCATGGCTTCGAGGACAGTCACTTCGGAACCGACGCGACGCCACACCGAACCCATTTCCAGACCGATGACGCCGGCGCCGATGATGGCCAGCTTCTTCGGCACGGATTCCTGATTCAGGGCACCTTCGTTGTCCATGACAATCTTCTGGTCGACCGGCACGCCCGGCAGGTGACGGGCCTTGGAGCCGGTAGCGACGATGACCTGCTTGGCCAGCACTTCCTCGACGCCAACCTTGACCTTCCAGTAGTCGCCTTCCTTGCCGACGAAGGAACCGTGCCCCGGCAGGAAAGTGACCTTGTTCTTCTTGAGCAGCATCTTGATGCCGCCGGTCAGCTGATTGACCACGCCATCCTTGCGGGCCTTCATGGTCGGCACGTCGATGGAGGCCTTGCCGACCTTGATGCCCTGGGCTTCGAAGGTGTGGTTGGCTTCCTCGAACAGGTGCGAGGTATGCAGCAGCGCCTTGGACGGGATGCAGCCGACGTTCAGGCAGGTGCCGCCGAGACGGGGCTCGCCCTTAGGGTCGGCGTAGGGATTGGATTCGGCGCAAGCCGCCGAGAAACCGAGCTGCGAAGCGCGGATGGCAGCAATGTAGCCGCCGGGGCCGCCGCCGATGACGAGGACGTCGAATTGCTTGGACATGAGTTACCTCTCTTATTCTTCAGATGTCAGATGTGCAAAAGCGCCAGCGCCCTGGTCGGGACACTGGCGCCGGCAAGCGTCGATTAGACGCCGAGCAGCAGGCGGGACGGATCTTCCAGCGCTTCCTTCATGGTCACCAGACCGAGGACGGCTTCGCGGCCGTCGATGATGCGGTGATCGTAGGACATGGCGAGGTAGTTGATCGGGCGCACGACAACCTGACCGTTTTCAACGACCGCGCGGTCCTTGGTGGCGTGGATGCCGAGGATCGCGGATTGCGGCGGGTTGATGATCGGGGTCGACAGCATGGAACCGAAGACGCCGCCGTTGGAGATGGAGAAGGTGCCGCCGGTCAGCTCTTCGATGGAGAGCTTGCCGTCCTTGGCCTTGGCGCCGAATTCGGCGATCTTCTTCTCGATCTCCGCGATGGACATCTGGTCGGCGTTGCGCAGGATGGGCACAACCAGGCCACGCGGCGAACCGACGGCGATACCGATGTCGATGTAGCCGTGATAGACGATGTCGTTGCCATCAACCGAAGCGTTGAGGACCGGGAACTTCTGCAGCGCAGCGCAAGCGGCCTTGACGAAGAAGCCCATGAAGCCCAGGCGGACGCCGTGGGTCTTTTCGAACTTCTCGGCGTACTGCTTGCGCAGCGCCATGATCGGGCCCATGTTCACTTCATTGAAGGTAGTCAGGATGGCGTTGGTCGATTGCGATTGCAGCAGACGCTCGGCAACGCGAGCCCGCAGACGCGACATCGGCACGCGCTGTTCGGTGCGCTCACCCAAGGCCACGCCGGTGCTCGGGGCAGCAATGCTGACGGCAGCCGGAGCGGCAGCGGCTACCGGGCCGGCCTTCGGTGCGGCGGCAACGGCATCTTCCTTGGTCACGCGACCGCCACGGCCGGAACCGGCGACGTCGGCAGCGGCAATGCCCTTCTCGTCGAGGATCTTGCGTGCCGACGGGCTGGCGGTGCCGGCCGGTGCAGCAGCGGCAGCAGCCGGAGCGGCCTTGGCGGCAGGAGCCGCGGCCTTCGGGGCTTCAGCAGCCGGGGCAGCAGCGCCGGCCTTGGCTTCGGTATCGATGCGGGCGATCAGTTCGCCGGAAACGACGGTTTCGCCATCGCCCTTGACAATCTCGACCAGCACGCCGGCACCCGGCGACGGCACTTCGAGAACGACCTTGTCGGTTTCGATATCGATCAGGATTTCATCGCGCGCAACAGCTTCGCCGATTTTCTTTTTCCACGAGGCGAGCGTGCCTTCGGCAACAGACTCGGAGAGTTGCGGGACTTGGACTTCGATAATGCTCATGTATGACTCCACTCTGTTGTTTTATTAGTACTCGATCTTGCCCAGTGCGGACTCGATCAAAGCCTTGGTTTGCTCGTTGTGCTTGGCCAGGTAACCGACCGCCGGCGACGAAGAAGCCGGGCGCGAAACCAGCAACATCTTCTGCTTGGCGCCCAACTGGGTGTCGAGGTGGTGACGCGAGGCGATCCAGTACCAGGCGCCCTGATTGCGCGGCTCTTCCTGGGCCCAGACGATTTCGGTGGCCTTCGGGTACTTGGCCAGTTCGGCTTGCAGCGAATCCTTCGGGAACGGATAGAGCTGTTCCAGGCGCACGATGGCGATGTCCTTGATACCCTTTTCGCGGCGCGCATTGACCAGATCGTAATAGACCTTGCCCGAGCACAGGATGACGCGCTTGACCTTCTTGGGGTCGAGATCGTCGACTTCACCGATGACGCGCTTGAATTCGCCGTTGGCCAGTTCCTCGAGGGAAGACGTGGCATCCTTGTGCCGCAGCAGCGACTTCGGCGACATGACGATCAGCGGCTTGCGCTGCATGCGGACAGCCTGACGGCGCAGCATGTGGAAGACCTGGGCAGCCGAGGTCGGCATGCAGACTTCCATGTTCATCTCGGCGCACAGTTGCATGAAGCGTTCCGGGCGGGCCGACGAGTGTTCCGGACCCTGACCTTCGTAGCCGTGCGGCAACAGCATGACGAGACCGCAAGCACGGCCCCACTTGGCTTCGCCGGAGGCGATGAACTGGTCGATGACGACTTGGGCGCCGTTGGCGAAGTCGCCGAACTGGCCTTCCCAGATGACCAGCTCGTACGGGTTGGCCGAGGCGTAGCCGTAGTCGAAGGCGAGAACGGCTTCTTCGGACAGCACCGAGTCGTAGCACTGGAAACCGGCCTGCTTTTCCTGCAGGTTCTTCAGCGGGTAATAGGTACCGACATCCCAGCTGGTACGGTTCTGGTCGTGGAAGGCCGCGTGGCGGTGGAAGAAGGTGCCGCGACCGACGTCTTCGCCGGAGATGCGCACGCCGTAGCCGGAAACCAGCAGCGAGGCGTAGGCCAGGTTTTCCGCCATGCCCCAGTCGACCGGCAGCTTGCCCTCGCCCATGGCCGCACGATCCTCGACGATCTTCTTGACGCGCGAGTGCAGCGTGAAGCCTTCGGGAATCGTGGTCAGCCCCTTGGCTAGGCGCTTCAGTTCCTTCATCGGGACCGTCGTGTCGCAGTTCTCGATGTAGGTCTTGGTCAGGAACGGGGTCCAGTCGATGGTATTCGGATGCTTGTAGCCGGCCAGCACCGGGTTGTACAGCAGTTCGCCCTTGTCGAGGTGAGCGCGGTACTCGGTGATCATCTGGTCCGGACCGTCGGCCGGCAGCACGCCTTCGGCGATCAGCTTGTCGCCGTACAGCTTGCGGGTACCCGGATGCTTGCTGATGATTTTGTACATCAGCGGCTGGGTTACCATCGGCTCGTCCTGCTCGTTGTGGCCGAGCTTGCGGTAGCAGATGATGTCGACGACGACATCCTTCTCGAAGGTCTGACGGTACTCGACAGCCAGCTGGGTGACCAGCGCCACGGCTTCCGGATCGTCGCCATTGACGTGGAAAATCGGAGCATCGACCATCTTGAAGATGTCGGTGCAATAGTGGCCGGAGCGGTAGTCACGCGGGTCGGAAGTGGTGAAGCCAACCTGGTTGTTGACCACGATGTGCAGCACGCCACCGACACCGTAACCACGGGTCTGCGCGAAGTTCAGCATTTCCTGGTTGACGCCCTGGCCGGCGACGGCGGCATCGCCGTGCACCAGGATAGGCATGACTTTCTGCTTGCTGCCTTCGCCGCGACGGACCTGGCGGGCATAGACGGAACCGGCCACCACCGGGTTGACGATCTCCAGGTGCGACGGGTTGAAGGCCAGGGTCAGGTGGCACGGGCCGCCCGGGGTGGCGACGTCGGACGAGAAACCCATGTGGTACTTGACGTCGCCGGCCGACAGGTCGCTCTTCTTTTTGCCTTCGAATTCGGCGAACAGCATCGACGGGGCCTTGCCCAGCGTATTGACCAGCACGTTCAGACGACCGCGGTGGGCCATGCCGACGACGACTTCGTCGACGCCCAGCTTGCCGCCGGTGCGGATGGCTTCGTCCATGGCGACGATCAGCGATTCGCCGCCTTCCAGCGAGAAGCGCTTCTGGCCGACGTACTTGGTGTGCAGGTAACGTTCGAGGGTTTCAGCCGCGGTCAGGCGCTCGAGAATGCGCTTTTTCTGTTCGGCATTGTAGGACGGACGCGAACGGATGCTTTCGAGGCGCTCTTGCAGCCAGCGCTTCTCGTTGTAGTCCGTCATGTACATGTACTCGACGCCAACGGTGCCGCAGTAGGTCTGCTTCAGCGTTTCGAGAATGTCGCCGAGCTTGGCGGTATCCGGCAGGCCTTTCAGCGAGCCGACGTTGAACGGCTGGTTCAGGTCGGCATCGGTGAAGCCGTAGAAAGAGGGCTCCAGCTCATCGATTTTCGGACGCGGCAGGCGCTTGAGCGGATCAAGATCGGCCCAGCGGGTACCGAGCGAGCGGTAGGCCGTGACCAGTTGGCCGACAGCGGATTGTTTCTTGTGCTCGGTAGAGGCGGAAGCCGGTGCGCTCGGGCGGAAACCGCCGTCCTTGGCCAGTTCGGCAAAGGCGGCAATCACCGGCGCATGGGCCACGTCGCGGGCAACATATCCCGGCATCTGGGCCAGGCGGTCGAAATAATCGCGCCATTCCGGTGAAACGGAGGTCGGATCATTCAGATAGTTTTCGTACAGTTCTTCCACGAACGGCGCGTTGCCGCCGAAGAACATCGTGCTGTCGAACAGCTGGTTCATCGTAGTCATAGGCATCCCCTCTAGGGTATTTTTTTTCAGTTGTAGCTGCTTTCGTGCGGTGCTACAGATCTCCGCAGGTAAAAAAAGGGCGGCCACGCGGCCGCCCAATTTTTTCTTTAGCCGCGTTGGGCGAGCGGTACGACATCGCGCTTGGCGGCGCCGATGTACAGCTGACGCGGACGACCGATCTTGTATTCCGGATCGGTGATCATTTCTTCCCACTGCGTCATCCAGCCGACCGTACGGGCCAGCGCGAAGATGCAGGTGAACATTTCGGTCGGGATGCCGATGGCCTTCTGGACGATACCGGAGTAGAAGTCGACGTTCGGGTACAGCTTCTTCTCGACGAAGTACTGGTCTTCCAGGGCGATCTTTTCCAGTTCCATGGCCAGCTTGAACAGGCGATCGTTCTGCAGGCCCAGTTCAGCCAGCACATCGCCGCAAACCTTGCGCATCAGCTTGGCGCGCGGGTCGAAGTTCTTGTAAACGCGATGGCCAAAGCCCATCAGCTTGAAGGAGTCGTTCTTGTCCTTGGCGCGGTTGATGTACTCGCCAACGCGCGAAACATCGCCGATTTCTTCCAGCATCTGCAGGCAGGCCTCGTTCGCACCGCCGTGCGCCGGGCCCCACAGACAGGCGATACCAGCAGCGATACAGGCAAACGGGTTGGCGCCGGAGGAGCCAGCCAGACGCACGGTCGAGGTGGAGGCGTTCTGTTCGTGGTCGGCGTGCAGCGTGAAGATGGTGTCCAGGGCATTGACCAGCACCGGGTTCGGCTTGTACTTCTCGCACGGGTTGCCGAACATCATGCGCATGAAGTTGGCAGTGTAGTCCAGCTCGTTGTCCGGGTACATGAACGGCGCACCGGTGTTGTACTTGTAGGCCATGGCCACGATGGTCGGCATCTTGGCGACCAGGCGGTTGAAGCTGACGTTGCGGTGCTCGGCGTCGGAGAAGTCCATCGCATCATGGTAGAAGGCGGACAGTGCGCCGACGACACCGGTCATGACGGCCATCGGGTGGGCGTCACGGCGGAAACCGGAGTAGAACTTGGTCAGTTGCTCGTGCACCATCGTGTGGTTCTTGATGGTGTTTTCGAAGTCGGTCTTCTGCTTGGCGTTCGGCAGTTCGCCGTTCTTCAGCAGGTAGGTCACTTCGAGGAAGTTGCAGTTTTCAGCCAGTTGCTCGATCGGATAACCGCGATACAGCAGCTCGCCCTTGTCGCCGTCGATGAAGGTGACCTTGGACTTGCAGCTGGCGGTGGACAGAAAACCGGAGTCGTAGGTAAACAAACCGGTCTTGCCACCGAGGGTGCGAATGTCGACGCAATCGTTGCCGTGCGTCGGAGACATGATCGGGAAATCGACGGGAGCCTGTCCATCGATGTTCAAAGTTGCCTTGCGTTCGGTCGTCATGGTGTTCCCTTTACAGGTGTTGGTTGTCACTGCACTGCAAAAAAAGCGGTAAACGTTCCAAAGTTAGAACATCAACCTTACTCAACTCTTACGAATCGCCGCCACGATGGGGGCGAAACGAGGATCATCGCACTCGGTCTTGCCGCTGAGCCAGTACCAGAGTTCGTGATCCTCCATATCGGCCAATTCCACGAACACCTGCTGCTGCTCGTCGCTCAGCTTGTCGAACCCGTCATCGAGAAAACGCGTCAGCGTGATGTCGAGTTCGAGAAGCGCGCGACGGATACACCGCCAGCGCAGGCGTTCGTAGTCCGCCCGCTCCATCAGACGGCGCGGCGGACCATCATGTCCTTGATCTTGCCGATGGCCTTGGTCGGGTTCAGACCCTTCGGGCATACGTCAACACAGTTCATGATGGTGTGGCAACGGAACAGGCGATACGGGTCCTCGAGGTTGTCGAGGCGCTCGTGGGTCGCCTGGTCGCGCGTATCCGCGATGAAGCGGTAGGCGGCCAGCAGGCCGGCCGGTCCGACGAACTTGTCCGGATTCCACCAGAACGACGGGCAGGACGTCGAGCAGCAGGCGCACAGGATGCACTCGTAGAGGCCGTTGAGTTCCTCGCGGTCCTCCGGCGACTGCAGGCGCTCGCGCTCGGGCGGCGGCGTGTCGTTGATCAGGTACGGCTTGATGGAGTCGTACTGCTTGAAGAACTGCGAC
>DATGXM010000055.1:0-4149 GCA_035298985.1 Azonexus sp.
GGAAAACTGGTTCATGGTCTGGTCGATGACCTGGCTGCGCTTGGCGACTTCGTCGTCGATGACGCGCAGGAAACGCTCGCGCAGTTCGGGTTCCATGTCCGGATAATCGAGCAGGTTGGCAACCGCCGCCCGGATATTGCCGATCGACGAGCGGCTGCCCTGGGTCAGCGTGTGCAGCGCCTGGTCGCGGCGCTCCTCTTCCTCGATGCTGCGCGTGATGTTCTCGACGGTCAGCACGTAGCCCGACATCTTGGCGTCACGCGCCTCGCCCGCCCCGCCGAGGACCGGCACCATCTGGACGCGCAGCAGCTGCCCGCCGCGCGTGGTGGTGATGAAATTGGCAATCGGCGTCTTGCCGTTGGCCAGACGCTGGTCGATGACCTCGCGCGAATGCTCGACCTGGCTCTTTTCCAGGATGGAGAAGATCGACCGCCCCAGCCCAATCAGCGCCCCGCCGGCCACCGAAGTCGGCCCCTGCGACAAGGCCTTGAACTGCAGGCGGGCGCGGTTGTTGTAGAGCAGGATGCGGCCATCGAGATTGCAGACGACGACCGCCTGCGCCAGCTCCGACATCAGCGCGGCCAGCCGGTTCTTTTCTTCCTCGACCGAGGCCTTGGCGCGGGCGATCTGGGAATCGACGTCGTCCATCAGCGCATCGCGCTGCTGGGCCAGGTCGTTGGCGGCCTGCGCCAGCTGCTGCACCTCGGGCGGCCCTTCCGGCGCCACGCGGAAATTGCGGTTGGCGCCCAGCATCAAACGCAGCGTTTCGGCCATGCGCAACAAGCCTTCGACGTATTGCTTGAACAGCTTGTGCAGCACCATCACGCCGATCACGAAACCGAAAAGGGTCATCATCGTGCCGACCGGCAGCCGCGACACCAGCAAGGCAGTCAGCATGTCGCGCTCGGCGTCCTTCATATCCAGCCAGACGAGCAAGGAGGTGACGACGAAAGGCCCGGTCATGAGCAGACCGAGAACGGCCACGGCGAGGATGAAACGATGTTTTGCCTTCATGGCAGGCATCCAGAATTGTCGGTTATCGTTCTAGTCTTTTCCGGCGACGAACCGGAAAGTTCCGCGATCAGGCCGTGCCGAGCATGCCCTTGACCTTGGCCACCAGGTCCTTGGTCGAGAATGGCTTGGTCACATAGGCGTCGGCACCGATGGCCAGTCCCTTGGCCACCTCGGTCTCCCGCCCCTTGGCGGTGAGCATGACGACGACCAGCCCGGCCTTGGCCGGATCGGCCCGCAAGGCCTCGCAGACTTCGAAACCGGATTTCTTCGGCATCATGACGTCGAGCAGGACGAGATCGGGCCGGAAGCTGTCGACCTTGGCCAGCGCTTCTTCGCCATCGACGGCGACGGCGACCTCGAAACCTTCCTTCTTCATCAGGAATTCGAGCGAGATGACGATGTTGGGTTCGTCATCGACGATGAGGATTTTTTTGGTCATGCGTTTAGTCTCCCTTGTTATTCCTCCGATGCCGGCAACGGCACCGTGAAAATGAAATTCGCGCCCTCGCCCGGGCGGCTTTCAACCCAAAGCTTACCACCGAAATATTCGATGATCTGCCGGCTGATCGGCAGTCCCAGCCCGGTTCCCTGGGGTTTGTCGGTCAACGTGTTTCCACCCTGGCGGAATTTTTCGAAAATGACATCGCATTCCTCCGCGGTCAGGCCGGGACCGTTGTCGCTCACTTCGACACGCACCATCCGCCCGTCTACACCGACCCGGACATGCACCCGGCCACTGTCGGCCGGAACGAACTTGACGGCATTGGACAGCAGGTTGATCAGCACCTGCGTCAGGCGGTCGCTGTCGGCCAGCACCACCGGGCCACTGGCCGGAATGTCGCCGTCCAGCGCCACGCCCTTGTCGCGGAACAACTGCTCGAGCGAAGCCATCGTCTCGCGGGCGATGGCGCCGATATCGACCGTCCCGGAGAACCATTCCGCCCGCCCGGACTCCAGCTTGGCCAGATCGAGAATCTGGTTGATCAGGCGCGTCAGGCGTTCCGTTTCATTGACGATGATGCCGAGGAAACGCTTGCGGTTGGGCAGATCGATACGCGGGTCCTCGTGCAGCATTTCGGACAGCGCCCGGATCGAGGTCAGCGGCGTGCGTAGTTCATGCGTCACCGTGGAAATGAAGTCGTCCTTCATGCGATCCACTTCGCGCAGTCGCTCGTTCGCTTCGCGCAAGTCGTTGGTCGCCGCTTCCAGTTCCTGCTGCTTGGCTTCCAGCTCCCGGCTATAGGCCCGGACCTGGGTTGCCTCGTCGAGGATGTCGAGCACCTCTTCCAGGCCGAGATCCTCCTCCTCGGCCACCGAGGCGACCATCACCCGCGCGCTGGCCGAACCGATCGCCCCGGCCAGCTGGGCTTCGGCGAAATGCACGAATTCGGCATCGGCGGACAAGCGGCGCCAGTCGTCCACACCCTTGCTGCGGGCGTAGAGGGTCAGTTGCTGCCGTGCCCGGCCCGCGCCGAGGAAGCGTTCGAGCAGGCGGACCACGGCGTCCAGCGACGCCTTGCCGCGCCACAGCCGGGCTTCGGCAGTGCGGCGGTCAAAGCGGAAGACATCGACGAAGCGCTCGGCCTGGCTGGCCTCGACCGCGTCCGGCCGGGAATTGAGGGAAACGGCCACGTAGCAGCCGACGTTGGCCAGCATGCTCCACCACAGGCAATGCGAAATCTCGTCCAGCCCGCCCAGCCCGAATAGCGCCTGCGCCTTCAGCCCCGCTATGCCGAACAGCCCCTGCTCGACGAAACCGCTGGAAATCCACCCTGACCTGGCGAACGATGGCAGCAGCAGGGTGTACAGCCAGACCAGGAAGCCGGCGGAAAGACCGGCGACCGCCCCGGCTCGCGTGCCCTGCTTCCAGTACATGCCGCCGAACATGGCCGGCGCGAACTGGGCGACAGCGGCAAACGAGATGAGCCCGATGCCGACCAGCGCGTAGGCCTCGCCGGCCGCCCGGAAATAGATGTAGCCGAGCAGCACGATCAGCGCGATGGCCACCCGCCGGATGCCGATCAGCAACCGCGACAGGTCCTGGTGCTGGCGGGCCTGCAGCCAGGCCGAACGCAACAGCCAGGGCATGACCAGATCGTTGCAGACCATGGTGGACAGCGCGATGGTCTCGACAATGATCATGCCGGTGGCGGCCGACAGCCCGCCGATGAAGGCGAGCAGGGCCAGCGATTCGGCACCGCGTGCCAGCGGCAGGGTTAGCACGAAGGTATCGGAATCGATGCCTGGGCCGTTGAAATGAAGAAGACCACCTAGCGCCAGCGGCAACACGAAAATATTGATCAGCAACAGGTAGAGCGGAAACAGCCAGACGGCGCGCTTGACGTGCGATTCGTCCACATTCTCGACGACGATGATCTGGAACTGGCGCGGCAGGAAAACGATGGCCAGACCGGACAAGATGATCAGCGTCGTCCACGTGCCGGCACGCGACGAATCGAGTTGCAGCAGACGCCCGAGATCGGCCACCTCCGTGGCGCGCCGGAACAGATCGCCCAGGCCGCCATACATGCCGTAGGTGACGAAAATGCCGACCGCGCCGAAGGCGAGCAGCTTGACCACCGACTCGAAGGCAACCGCCGCCACCATGCCCTCGTGGCGTTCCGTGGCATCGAGGTGGCGGGTCCCGAACAGGATGGCGAACAGGGCCAGGATGGCGGCAATCAGCAAGGTCGAATCGAGCCCCAGCCACTCGCCGCTGCGCCCGGACGGAGCGAGCAGCACATCGACGCTGGCGGCCATGGCTTTCAGTTGCAGCGCGATGTAGGGCACTACCCCGATCACCGCGATGATGGTCACCATCCCGGCCAGCAACTGGCTCTTGCCGTAACGCGAGGCGATGAAGTCGGCGATCGACGTGATGCGCTGCGCTTTGCTGATGCGGATCATCTTGACGATGACGCTGACGAACAACAGCATCAGGGTTGGCCCGAGGTAAATGGTCAGGAAGGATAGCCCACCCGAAGTCGCGCGGCCGACGCTGCCGTAGAAGGTCCACGAGGTGCAATAGACAGCCAGCGACAGCGCATAGACGTTGGCGGAGATGATCGACTTGCCGGCATCGGCCCGCGCATCGCCGAAGCGTGCCACGGCGAACAACAGACCAAGATACGCCAC
>DATGXM010000056.1:0-8061 GCA_035298985.1 Azonexus sp.
ACTTTCCGTTCTGCACCATCGAACCGAACGTCGGCATCGTCGAGGTGCCCGATCCGCGCCTCGCCAAGCTGTCCGAAATCGTCAAGCCGCAGCGCATCCAGCCGGCCATCGTCGAGTTCGTCGATATCGCCGGCCTGGTCGCCGGCGCCTCCAAGGGCGAAGGCCTGGGCAACCAGTTCCTGGCCAACATCCGCGAAACCGACGCCATCGTGCACGTCGTGCGCTGCTTCGACGACCCGAACGTGATCCACGTTTCCGGCAGCGTCGACCCGCTGCGCGACATCGAAGTCATCGATACCGAACTGGCGCTGGCCGACATGGCGACCGTCGAGAAGGCGCTCAACCGCTACCGCCGCCCGGCCAGCTCCGGCGACAAGGAAGCCAAGATCCTGGTCGCCGTGCTGGAAAAATGCTTCGCCCAGCTCGACCAGGGCAAGGCCGTGCGCGGCCTCGACCTGTCCAAGGAAGAATGGGCGAGCATCAAGCCCTTCTGCCTGATCACCGCCAAGCCGGTGCTCTACGCCGCCAACGTCGCCGAAGACGGCTTCACCGACAACCCGCTGCTGGCCAAGGTCGAAGCCCATGCCGCCGAGGAAGGATCGCAGGTCGTCGCGCTGTGCGCCTCGATCGAAGCCGAGATTGCCGACCTCGACGACGCCGACAAGATCGACTTCCTGGAATCGATGGGTCTGCACGAAGCCGGCCTCGACCGCCTGATCCGCGCCGGCTACAAGCTGCTCGGCCTGCAGACCTATTTCACGGCCGGGGTCAAGGAAGTCCGGGCGTGGACCATCCATGCCGGCGACACCGCCCCGCAGGCAGCCGGCGTCATCCATACCGACTTCGAACGCGGCTTCATCCGTGCCCAGACCATCGCTTTCGACGACTTCATCACCTACAAGGGTGAAGCTGGTGCCAAGGAAGCCGGCAAGATGCGCGCGGAAGGCAAGGAATATGTCGTCAAGGATGGCGATGTATTGAATTTCCTGTTCAACGTCTGATCTAACCCCCTTAGAATGAATGCATAGCCATACGACCAGAATGCGTGAATGACCGATTCCAGTACGCCTCGATCCATTGCCGAATCAGCCCGGCCGGCCGGCGCTGTTTCCACTGCCGCCCTGCGTTGCGCGTACGAACAAAGTCATGAAGCCATTCTGGTCACCGATGCCGGTCAGCGCATCGTCGCGGTCAATGCCGCGTTTTGCCGGCTGACCGGTTTGGCCGAGGATGAACTGCTCGGCAAAACCTTGGACCTGTTACCCGCCATGCTGGCCCTGCCGCAGTGGCAGGCAGCCGTTTCCGCCGTCTGGCAAAGCGGGAACACCTGGCAAGGCGAGATCCACGGCCAGCGCCGGGACGACAGCCGTTTCACACGCAACCTCAGGCTGTCCGCCATCCGGGACGATGGCGGCAATGTCCGCAACTATGTCGCCAACCTGTCCGAGCTGGGCTCTGACAAGGAAGTGGCCGACCGCCTGGCCTACCTGGCCTATCACGACCCGCTGACCAACCTTCCCAACCGCCTGGCCTTCGAAGCGCAGCTGGCGCAGACCCTGCGCCTGTGCGAGCGCGCCAATAGCCAGCTGGCGCTGATGGTCATCGACCTCGACAATTTCAAGAACATCAACGATTCGCTGGGCCACCATGTCGGCGACGAATTGCTGCAGCAGGTGGCGACGCGCCTGCGCGAATGCGTGCGCGCCAGCGATCTGGTGGCGCGCATCGGCGGCGACGAATTCGTCGTCGTGCTGCCGGAAATCGACAACCCGCTGACCGCGGCGCGGGTGGCGAGCAAGGTGCAGCTCAACCTGGCCGACAGCTACCGGGTGACCGAGCACGTGCTGTATGCGACGCCGAGCATAGGCATCAGCCTGTATCCGTTCGACGGGCAGGACGCCAGCACCCTGCTGCGCAATGCCGACACCGCGATGTACCACGCAAAGAATGCCGGCCGCAACAATCACCAGTTCTACACGGCCCGCATGAACGAGGCGGCTGGCGAGCGCCTGCAGATGGAAAACGAGCTGCGCCAGGCCGTTTCGGGCATCACCCCGGACCATTGCGAGTTTTTGCTGTACTTCCAGCCGCAGATCGAGACTGCGACCGGCAAGGTCATCGGCCTCGAGGCCCTGTTGCGCTGGGACAACCCCACCTTCGGCCGGGTTTCGCCGATGCGCTTCATTAGCATCGCAGAAGAGACCGGGCTGATCCTGCCCCTGGGCGATTGGGTGGTGTGGGAGACCTGTCGCCTGACCCGCAGCCTGAAGGACCAGGGGCTGACTGACGTGCGCATCGCCATCAACATCTCGGCCCAGCAGCTGCGCCACGACAACCTGCTGCTGCTCATCCGCGGTGCCCTGGCCTGCTACGACCTGGCGCCGCAGGACATCGAGCTGGAGGTCACCGAAAGCACGGCGATGGAGAATCCGGAAGTCACGCTGTCCATCCTCGACCAGCTGGCGGCCATGGGCATCATGCTCGCTATTGACGATTTCGGCACCGGCTACTCGTCGCTCGCCTACCTCAAGCATCTGCCCATCAACCGCCTGAAGCTCGACCGCTCCTTCGTCACCGACATCGAGACCGACCCCAACGACGCCGCGATCTGCACCGCCACCATCGCCCTCGGCCACAGCCTGGGCCTGGAGCTGGTCGCCGAAGGGGTGGAGACCGAAGAGCAGCGCGATTTCCTCGCCCGCCTGGGCTGCGACACGCTGCAGGGCTACCTGTACAGCAAGCCGCTGCCCTTCGACGACATCGTTACTTACCTGCAGGCGCAGCGGGCCGCCCGGGCCGGTTCGCACTAGGCGAGGGCCTGCCCCCTAGCGAATCACCTTGCGCCACTCGGCCTCGAAGTAGCGCACCAGCACCTGGTTGTTCAACTGGTTCACCTCGGCCGGTACCCGCCCCATGTCGGCCGGAAAGACGAACAGGCCGGGGATGGTTTCCGGAGTCAGGAAACGGGTCTTTTCGGCATCGACTGGGACCGGCGCGAAAGGCCGGCGCCCGGCGATGATGTAGCCCCACTCGCCGAACGACGGCACCAGCGCATGGTAGGGCGCCGTCGCGAAGCCCACGCTCTCCAGTGTCGCCACCACGCACCAGAACGACTGCCGGGCGTAGAGCGGCGAGGTGGACTGGACGACGAGCAGGCCGTTGGCTGACAGGCGCTTCTCGATCAGGCGGTAGAAAGCCGAGGTGTATAGCTTGCCGAGAGCGAAATTGGACGGGTCGGGGAAGTCGATGACGATGAAGTCGAAGTAGTCCTTGCTGTCCTCCAGCCACTGCAGCGCATCGGCATTGACCACTTTCACCCGCTGCGCCTTCAGCGCGCCCTGGTTCAGCGCGACCAGCGCCGGCGCTGTCGAGAACAGCGCGGTCATGGCCGGATCGAGATCGACCAGGGTCACCGACTCGACCTGCGGATATTTGAGGATTTCGCGCACCGCCAAGCCGTCGCCGCCGCCCAGCACCAGGACGCGCCTGGCTCCCGGGAGGCTGGCCAGGCCGGGATGGACCAGCGCCTCGTGGTAGCGGTATTCGTCGTGCGACGAGAACTGCAGGTTATTGTTCAGGAACAGGCGCAGGTCGTCGCGCCAGCGGGTGACGATGATGCGCTGGTAGGGCGTGGTCTCGGCATGGACGATTTCGTCGGCATAGAGGTGCGCCTCGGCAAAGGTGGTCAACTGCCCGGCCCCGGCAAAGCCGGCGACGAGCAAGGCGAAGACGCTCCAGCTTTGCAGCAGCAGGGCACGGCGGGCGGGCAACTGTTCGCGGAACAGGTGCAGCGCCCACAGCGCCACCGCCACGTTGAGCACACCGAAGAGCAGCCCGGTGCGCACCATGCCCAGCTGCGGCGCCAGGATCAGCGGAAAGAGGATGGATACCGCCAGCGCCCCCAAATAGTCGAAGGTGAGGACCTGCGACACCAGGTCCTTGAAGGCCAGTTCGCGCTTCAGGATGCGCATGACCAGCGGGATTTCCAGCCCAACTAGCACGCCGACGCCGAATACCACCAGGTAGAGCACCAGCTTGAACGGCGCCGACAGCCAGGTGAAGACGAGGAACAGGCCGACCGCCGAAAAGCCGCCGAGCAGGCCGACCATCAGCTCAATCTGGATGAAGCGACCGATCAGGTCGCGAGTCACGTACTTAGACAGCCACGACCCCGCCCCCATGGCGAACAGGTAGGTACCGATCACCGTCGAGAACTGCATCACCGAATCGCCGAGTAGGTAGGACGACAGGGCGCCGGCGATCAGTTCATAGGCCAGTCCGCAGGAGGCGATGACGAAGACGGAGAAGAGGAGGGCGTGCCGCATGGGTCAGTGGTCTGCTTCGTAATTGGCTGAACAGGATGAAAGCGCTGGATTTGCGCCGTTGGCTAGGCGCAAATCACAGCGATAGCCGCAGCTATCGCGAGGATGAGCAACAACGCCAGCGGGGCAAAGACAAGCTTTCATGTTCAGTAAATTGCGAAGCAGACCACCTGGATCCTAACCTGAAACGCATGGAACGGCGCAAGGGTGGTATGGTCTCAGGGAACGCCACTACACGAAATCCGACGCCATGCCCACCCGTTTCCTACTCGCCGCCCTGTTGCTAGTCGCCTCCGCTGGCACCCCAGCCGCCGAATACACCATCGACCCGACCCACACCTACGCCAGCTTCGAGATCGACCACCATGGCTTCTCGACGCAGCGCGGCTGGTTCAATCAGAGCAGCGGCCTCGTCGACTTCGACCCCGAGGCTAAGACCGGCCGCGTCGATATCCGTATTGCCGTCGCCTCGCTGGACACCGGCATGGCCAAGCGCGACGAAATCTTGCTCGGCGAAAACTGGTTCCGGGCCAAGGATTTCCCGGACATCCTGTTCCGCAGCGACAAGCTGGTATTCACCGATGACAAGCTGACCGCCGTCGAAGGCAAGCTGGTCATGCTCGGCGAAACCCGCCCGCTGCGCCTGGACGTCACCCGCTTCAAATGTGGCGTCAACCTCGCCAACCGCAAGCGCGGCTGCGGCGCCGATGCCTTCGGCGTCCTCAAGCGCTCGGAATTCGGCATGCAGCAGGGCATCCCCTTCATCGGCGACGAAGTGCGCCTGCGCATCCAGGTCGAGGCCTATCTCCTCTGAGCAAAAATCGGCCGTCAGGTCGTTAAAGTCATGTGCTAACGCGCTGTTTCTGCGAAAATAGCTCCCCTTTGCTGTTCCCTGGACTACCCCATGCCCCCCCATCCCGCCATTGCCAGCACCGCCGAGATCGTCGCCGAACTCAAGGCCGGCCGCATGGTCATCCTGGTCGATGAAGAAGACCGCGAAAACGAAGGCGACCTGGTCATGGCCGCCGAGCACATCACGCCGGAAGCCATCAATTTCATGGCCAAGTACGGCCGCGGCCTGGTCTGCCTGACGCTGACCGCCGAACGCTGCAAGAAGCTGGGCCTGACCCAGATGGCGCGCAACAACGGCACCGTCTACGGCACCGCCTTCACCGTCTCCATCGAGGCCGCCGAGGGCGTCACCACCGGCATTTCGGCCGCCGACCGGGCGCGCACCATCCAGGTCGCCGTGAACAAGGCGTCGACCGCCGACGACATCGTGCAACCCGGCCACGTCTTCCCGATCACTGCCCGCGAAGGCGGCGTCCTGGTCCGCGCCGGGCACACCGAAGCCGGCTGCGACCTGGCCGGCATGGCGGGGCTGGAACCGGCCTCGGTCATCTGCGAAATCATGAACGACGACGGCACCATGGCCCGTCTGCCGGAACTGATCGAATTCGCCAAGGAACACGGCCTGAAGATCGGCACCATCGCCGACCTGATCCACTACCGCGCCTCGTCGGAAACCCTGGTCGAGCGCGTCACCAGCAAGACCATCACCACGGCGCACGGCGACTTCACGCTGCACGCCTTCGTCGACCGGGCCAGCGGCGCCACGCACCTGGCCATGGTCAAGGGCACCCTGCCGGCCAACGGCGAAACCCTGGTCCGCGTCCATGAACCGCTGTCGGTCCTCGACTTCCTCGACCCGGCCAGCAAGCGCCAGGCCTTCAGCATCGACCAGGCGCAGGCCGCGCTCGCCAAGCACGGCCACGGTGTCATCGTCCTCATGCACCGCCCGGAAGACGGCGCCGCGCTGCTCTCCCGGCTGACCGGCACCGCCCCCAGCGCCCCGGCCAAGTGGGACCCGCGCAGCTACGGCATCGGCGCCCAGATCCTGCGCGACCTCGGCGTGACCAAGATGCGCCTGCTCTCCAGCCCGCGCAAGATGCCCTCCATGACCGGCTTCGAGCTCGAAGTCACCGGTTTCGTCACCTCTCCCGCGGAGCTCTAATCCATGTCCCGCTTCGACAACGTTTTCGAATACGACAGCAACCTGAACGGTGCCGGCCTCAAGGTCGGCGTCGTGATGTGCCGCTTCAACCTGCCGGTCTGCGAAGGCCTGCTCTCCTCCTGCATCGCCGAACTGAAGCGCCTGGGCGTGGCCGATGCCGACATGACCATCGCCACCGTGCCCGGCGCCCTGGAAGCCCCGCTGGTGCTGCAGACCATGGCGCAGAGCGGCAGCTTCGACGCGCTGGTCGCCCTCGGTGCCGTCATCCGTGGTGATACCTACCACTTCGAGGTGGTGTCCAATGACGCCTGCCGCGCCATCATGGAAGTCCAGCTCGATACCGGCGTGCCCATCGCCAACGGCATCCTGACCTGCGATACCGACGAACAGGCCGAAGTGCGCATGCAGCCGAAGGGCGCCGACTGCGCCCAGGCCGCCGTCGAAATGGCCAACCTGCAAAAGGCGCTGAACCAATGACCACCTTCCTGAGCGACAGCGAACACCCCAAAGACGTCAAGGCGCCGCCCAAGTCGGCTCGCCGCCGGGCCCGTGAATTCGTGCTGCAGGGCCTCTACCAGTGGCGCGTCGGCGGTGCCGACGAGGCCGCCATCGAAGCCTACGCCCCGGAAATGGAAGGTTTCGCCAAGGCCGACCGCGATTTCTTCGTCGGCACGCTGCGCGGCGTGATCGGCCAGCAGGAAACGCTGGTCGAGCGCATTTCCGCCCATATCGACCGCCCGTTCGGCGAACTGTCGCCGATCGAAGCCTGCGTCATGATGCTGGGCAGCTTCGAGATGCTGAACCATCCGGAAACCCCGTACCGCGTCATCATCAACGAAGCCATCGAGCTGACCAAGGCGTTCGGCGGCACCGACGGCCACAAGTACGTGAACGGCGTGCTCGACAAGGTCGCGGCCATCCTGCGCCCGGACGAAGTCGCTGCCCGCAAGCAAGCCAAGAAATAAACCTATGGCCGGCGAATTTGCCTTAATCGACAAGTATTTCGCCCGGCCCACCCCCTCGGCCATCCTTGGCCCCGGCGACGACTGCGCGCTGGTCCAGCCGACGCCGGGCAAGCAGCTGGCGGTAACCACCGACATGCTGGTGTCCGGTACCCATTTCCTGCCCGATACCGATCCCCGGAATCTCGGCTGGAAGGCGCTGGCGGTCAATCTGTCCGACCTCGCCGCGATGGGCGCCACGCCGCGCTGGGTGACCCTGGCCGGCGCGCTGCCGGTGGTCGACGAAGCGTGGATCGCCGCCTTTGCCGACGGCTTCTTCGCCTGCGCCAAGGAATACGGCGTCGATGTGATCGGCGGCGATACCACCAAGGGACCGCTCAACGTCTGCATCACCGCCATGGGAGAAGTCGCGCCCGGTCAGGCCTTGCGCCGCGACGGCGCACAGGTTGGCGACCAGATCTGGGTTTCCGGCCGCCCTGGCCTGGCTGCGCTGGGCCTCGCCCACCTGCAGGGCAAGGTCCGGCTGCCGGAGCCCTGGCCGCGCCTGTGCATCGGCGCCCTGGAAAAGCCGAGGCCGCGCGTCGCCCTCGGCCAGGCGCTGGTCGGCGTAGCCTCCGCCGCCATCGATGTTTCCGATGGCCTGCTCGCCGACCTCGGCCACATCGGCGAACGCTCGGGCTGCGCCGCGGCGGTCAAGCTGGTCCAGCTGCCGCACCTGCGCGGTCTGGCCGGCAGCGGCGAAACCTACGACGCCGACTTGCGC